>NZ_LSKN01000112.1:0-52817 GCF_001557075.1 Methylobacterium sp. CCH7-A2 | reverse complement strand
GTCGGGATGATTTGATCGGTTGCTTTCATATGTCCGGCCTGTTTGTGCGGCGGAAGTCTGCCGCTGGCCCTGATGGAAATCCGCCGACGAGGTCCCTATCAAACTGGCGCGCTGCTAGAGCGCATTGAATCACGCGGGTTGGCCTCGTCGTTGGCTCGATCGTCACTCATCATCGACTGCCGTCACCAATTCGGGTTGTCTCCTAGATCGTCCTCTCAAGCGGCGAGTTGCTGGGGTCGGTAGGTCTCCTTCCGCGTCAGCAGCACCCATGCGATCCGGGCGAGTTTGTTGGCGAGCGCGACAGAGACGAGCCTGAAAGGCTTCTTCTCAAGCAGCGTCCTGATCCAACTCGCCATCGGCGTCGGCTTGTCCTTCGTATGCCGGATAACGGCAGTCGCGCCGACGACGAGCAATCGGCGCAGATAGCGATCTCCTTGCTTCGAGATGCCGCCCAACCTTGTCTTGCCGCCGGTCGATTGCTGCTGCGGCGTCAGTCCGAGCCACGCGGCGAACTGACGGCCGGAGCGGAACTGATCTGGATCAGTCACGGTAGCTGCGATGGCGGTGGCGGTGACAACGCCCAGGCCAGGGATCGCAGCGAGCCTGCGGCTCGCTTCGCTCTCGGCATGCCAAGCGGCGATCTGGCGGTCCAGCTCCGAGATCTCCTGTCCGAGGACAACGATCTGGCGGTGCATGATAACAAGCGCAGCGCGAGCAAACGATGGAAGCGCGTCCTCGGCCAATGCCTGCTCGGCGAGCTTTGCCAGATTAGCGACGCCGGGATTGGCGACAAGCCCCAGCTCGGCCAGGTGGGCTCGCAATGCGTTAGCGGCTGACGTGCGCTGACGAACCAGCAAGGACCGCGCACGATGAGTCATGAGGATACCCTGCTGGGCGACGGTCTTGACCGGAACGAACTGCATCGTCGGCCGCTGAACCGCTTCGCAAATCGCTTGGGCATCAAGGGCGTCGCTCTTGCCGCGCTTCACGAAGGCCTTCACGTAGGACGGCGGGATCAGGCGAACCTCGTGGCCCATTGCCGAAAGAGTTCGGGCCCAGTGATGGGCCGTTCCGCACGCTTCCACGCCGATCAAGCACGGCGGAAGCTTCGAGAAGAACGGCAGCATCTGCTTGCGGTGCAGCTTCTTCACCAGCACCGTCGCTCCTCTCTCATCGACGCCGTGCGCTTGAAAGATGCTCTTCGCCAGGTCCAGTCCAATCGTCTTGATCATCATTGCGCACGCTCCTCTCGCTGGTTGGGCAGCCGGATCGGCACCATAGCGCCGCCGTTGGGCGGGGGCGTCCACATCATCAAACATCGCCAACCGGGGGAGGCCATGTTTCCATCGGCATAGATCCGCGCGGACCGAGCTCTACGACGTGCGGAGCAACCCGTGAGGAGTGGCAAGGTGAACGGAACGCGCGTTACGGTTCTCGGTGCCGGAACGGTCGGAGTCTGCTGCGCGCTCAGCCTGCTGCGCAAGGGATTTCGCGTGACGTTGATCGACCGCGCAGAGCCGGGCAGTGGCTGCTCTTACGGCAATGCGGGCATGATACAGGTGGGCGGCTGCGTACCGACGGCCACGCCAGGGATCATCCGTCAGGTCCCGCGCATGCTGCTCGATCCGGACGGCCCGCTCATCATTCGCTGGCGGCACCTGGCGAGCCTCTCTCCCTATCTGCTTCACTTCCTGGCATCGGCCCGGCCTGAACGGGTCGAGCAGATCGCGGGCGCCCTGGCCTCGCTGTTGCGGCTTGCGGCTGAAGCTTATCGGCCGCTCATCGCATCGGCGCGATGCGAGCATCTGATCCGCGAGAGCGGAGAGCTCTATGCCTATCGCTCCGAGAATGCCTATCTGGCAGCCAAACCCGCGCATGATCTCCGCCGGCGGCACGGCGTGCATATCGAGGAGTTCGCCGGCGCGGAACTGCACCGCCTCGAACCGGCGCTGTCGGCCGACTTCACGCGGGGGGTGCTGATCACGGGCTCGCTGAGCACCCGCAGCCCGCAACTGCTCACCCAGGCTCTCGCCGACCGGTTTGTCGCGGAGGGCGGAGAATTCGTGAAGATTCAGGTCGAGGACCTCGTGATCGACGATGGCAAGCCCGCTTTTCTGATATCCGACAGCGGTGCCCGGCCAATCGGGAAGCTCGTCCTTGCATTCGGGGCGCATTCCAAGAGATGGGCAAGGAAACTGGGCTCATGGCTGCCGCTGGACAGCGAGCGCGGCTATCATCTCATGGTTCCGGATCCGGGCATCGAACTCGGCCGACCCGTTATCGTCGGCGATCAGAAGTTTGGACTGTCGAGCATGGCCGGCGGGCTTCGCATCGCGGGGACCGCAGAACTTGCGAGCCTGGACGCGCCGCCCAATTATCGGCGGGCTCACCGGCTCCTGAAGCTGGCAGCGGCCGCGCTGCCGGACCTGCGCCCGTCAGAGCCTGAACCCTGGATGGGGCTCAGGCCTTCCACGCCCGACAGCCTGCCCGTGATCTGTCGCGCTCCCGCGACCGCCGACGCCTTCTTCGCGTTCG
Source organism: Methylobacterium sp. CCH7-A2 (assembly GCF_001557075.1). Lineage (NCBI taxonomy): Bacteria > Pseudomonadati > Pseudomonadota > Alphaproteobacteria > Hyphomicrobiales > Methylobacteriaceae > Methylobacterium > Methylobacterium sp. CCH7-A2. The sequence continues at coordinate 50,282 of NZ_LSKN01000112.1, read as the reverse complement.
GTCACGGACACTCGGGCCTGACATTGGGAGCGATCACCGGCTCCATCGTCGCAGATCTCGTTGCCGGAGAGGCTTCCCCGGTCGACATCGCGCCGTTCGACATCCGTCGTTTCGGCATCCTGCCGATGAAAAGACCCGGAGCATTTTCAGGCGATGTGACCTAAGGCATTTTTGAGCGAAGTGGACACCGGTTCGCGTGAAGAAAATGCGACCAAACAAAGACCTGGAGCAATCCCGCCGGTCCTCAAAGAGCGGGATTGCTCCGAAACGGCCCTTTCAGCAAAGGCTCGCCAACGAGGCACCTATCCGTTGGAAAGCCTCCTCCAGCCGCTCCTCGGGACAGGTATAAGAAAGCCGGAGCGCCGGTCCCAGGCCGAACGCCGACCCCGGAACAGTCACGATGTCGGCCGTATCGAGCAGGAACTCCGCCAGATCGGCGTCGCTGCCGATCGTCCCTCCCTGGGCCGTGCGGCGGCCGATCAGAGATTCGCACATGGGATAGAAGTAGAAGGCTCCCTCTGGCTGCACCGCCCGGAAATCCGGAATATGGTGGAGCAACTCGGCGACCTTGGCTTTTCGGCGAGCGAAGGCGGTGCGGAACGGCTGCAGCGCTTCCAGCGGCATGTCCATGGCGGCGATGGCGCCCGCCTGCACGATCGTGGCCACGCCCGAGGTGTTCTGGGACTGGACCTTCACCATGGCCGAGATCAGCTCCGCAGGGCCGGCACCGTAGCCGATCCGCCAGCCGATCATCGCAAACGACTTCGAGAGCCCGTTGACGAGCAGTATCCGGTCCTTCAGCCCCGGCGCCACCGAAGCCAAAGAAGTGAAGCCCTCCGCGGTGAAGGTGAAGAGCTCGTAGATCTCGTCGCTGAGCACCATCACCTGCGGGAAGCGCGCGAGCACGCCGGCGAGCGCGGCCAGTTCTTCACGTGAATAGACGACGCCGGTCGGATTGTTGGGGGAGTTGAGGATGAGCCAGCGCGTATGGGCGGTGATCGCTTCTTCCAGCTGCTCCGGCGAGAGCTTGTGGCCCCTGTCGGCCCCACATGTCAAAATCACCGGCGTTCCGCCGGCCAGGCGCACGATGTCGGGATAGGAGACCCAGTAAGGCGCCGGAATGAGCACCTCGTCGCCGGGATCGAGAGTCGCCATCATGGCATTGAATATGACCTGCTTGGTCCCGCTTGAGACGATGATGCCGTCTGCGGGACAGTTGACGCCGTTGTCCCGCAGCAATTTGCGGGCAATGCCTTCCCTGAGCGCTTGCAGGCCCTCGACGGGAGGGCTGCGCCCATCGCCCCGTAGAGCCGCTTTCGCAGCCGCCTCGCGCACGGGCAAAGGAATGTCGAGATCGAGCTCTCCCATACCGAGGCTGATGATGTCGCGGCCGGCGCGGCGCAGATCCGCGGCGCGACGGCCCATTGCGAGCGTCTGGGAGAAGCCGATCGCGCCAAGCCGCGAGGCCTGAAGCGACGATCGCTCCTGCGCCGGCCCCCGGGAGCCGTCGCGCCTGGTCTCCATCTGCTCTTTCATCTCATCCTCGTCGTTGCGCGGCGTCGCCGCGCGAAAGACGCGGTCCTGGCCCAAGACGCCCTCGAAGGCCGCATATGCGGCGGCTTCGATCGGCAAGCTGACGGGATGTTAGTGTCGAAGCAGACATGCTCCTATAACGATTGAATAATACCAGCTTTGCGGCACCTGACATTCACCGGAGCGTGCGCATGAATCTACGTCAGCTGCAGTTCTTTCTGGACGTGGTCGAGCAGGGAGGATTCTCCCGCGCGGCCAGCATCCGCAACGTGGATCAGCCCTTCATCAGCCGGCAGATCCGCAAGCTGGAAGAGACCGTCGGCGCGCCCCTGCTTTATCGCAACGGCCGTGGTGTCGAGCTGACGGATGAGGGGCTTGATCTGCTCAATGTCGTGCGGCCGTTCCTGTCGAACGTGCAGGACGTCATGGATCGCGTTCAGGCTCGCAGCGTCCAGCCCCGGGGACGGATTTCCCTCGGCATCGTCCACCACCTGGGCGAAACGTTGTGCCCTTCCCTGCTCAGCTCCTTCTGCGCGCGCTATCCCCACGTTCACGTGCACATCTCCGGCGGCAACAGCAGTATCATCCAGGAGTGGCTGCTTCGCGCCCGCATCGACCTGGGGATCTATTACGACATCGGAAGCTCGCCGCAGCTCGTGACCGAGGAACTGATCGAAGAACGCATCGTGCTCGTCGGGCCGATGGCTCTGGCTCGGGAGCACGGCATCAACGGGCGAAAAGCGATCTCGCTCGCCGAGGCCGCCCGACTGCCCCTCGTCCTACCGAGCTCGCAGCACGGATTGCGGATCCGGCTGGACCGGTTGGCGGAACTTGCCGGAATACCGCTTCAGAGCCCCTACGAGATCGACCTCTACGGCACCCTGAGGGCGCTGGTCATGGCCGGCCACGGCTTCACGCTGCTTCCCCTGGGAGCGATGCTCAACCAGGTCGTTGATACCCAGACCTTCCTTGCTCCGCTTGTCGATCCCGAAATGACCGCGGTGCTGAGCATGGTATTTGCCTGCAACAAGCCGACCTCGTTTCTGACGCGCGAATTTGCGGGCGAATTGCGCGCCCGCATCAAATCCTTTTCGGAAGAGCAGGCGCGCGTGATCGCGTCCTTCGAGCGGCGATACTGACCAGAGCGGCTTTTCAGGTCAGGCGACGCGTCGCAGATGCGCCTCCTCTACCGCGGCTGTCCGAAATTGCGCGACCAGACCGTGAAGCCGGTCGATCTGAACGGCGAGAGCCACTGCCGAGGCGGAGCTCTGCTCGGCGAGTGCCGCGTTCTGCTGGGTCATCTCATCCATATGCGCCACGACCTGGCTCACTTCGTCGATGCCGCTCGCCTGTTCGTCGCAGGCGACCGAGATCTGAGACACATTCCCGACGACCCGATTAGATGCCTCGACGATCCGGGCGAGAGTATCCCCTGCTTGACGCACGAGCGTCACACCCTGCTCGACTTCGCGCGTCGAAGAGGAGATCAGCGTGCCGATGTCTTTGGCTGCGTCTGCCGCGCGTTGCGCCAGCGTCCGCACTTCGCTTGCAACGACCGCGAAACCTCGACCAGCATCGCCGGCGCGGGCGGCCTCCACCGCAGCATTGAGGGCAAGCAGGTTCGTCTGGAACGCGATTTCCTCGATGACATTGGTGATTGCCGCCACGCGGCCGGCAGTCGTTTCGATTTGCGACATGGCGGTGACGGCTTGGCCGATGATGGTGCCCCCCTCCGCCGCGACAGAGCGCGCCGCTTCCGCGTCGGCGACCACCAGCTTTGAAGAACGGGCGGTCGATTTCACGGAAGCAGCCAGCTGCTCCGTCGTGGCTGCGGTCTCCTCCAGGGAAGCGGCCTGTTGTTCAGTACGCTGCGCCAGATCATCCGCGCCGGTCTTGATCTCGGTGGACGAGAGCTGGACCTGTTGCGCTGTCGTCTGAATCGTCGCGACCGCGGTGCTCAGCCTGTTTGCGGTGCGGTTGATCGCCGTCTTCAACTGATCGAGCCGTCCACGATAATCGCGGCTCACATCCTGGGCGAGATCGCCCTCGGCAATCGCTTTCAGCACCCGCTCGAAATCGCCAGTGGCTTCGTCGACGACGGCGTTGATCTGGTTAATCCCATCCACGAGGGCTTGCAGGGAAGGATCGTCCGCACTGACCTGCACGCGTCCGGTGAAATCCCCTTCTGCAGCGCGATGGACGACCTCGCCGACCGATGCGACGACTTCGGACATAGCCTGAGCGCGCTCCGCACGTGCATTCAACGCCCTTCGCTCCTCGATTTCCAGATTGCGGACCTTCAGCGCATTGGTGCGGAAAACATCGAGTGCGACCGCCATGCGGCCAATCTCGTCGGACCGGTTGGCAAACGGGACGCTCGTATCGAGGGATCCGTCCGCGATCTCGGTCATCGAAGCCGCAAGGCGGCCAAACAGCGAGCGGATCACGCGGCTCACCCATATGGCCAAGCCCACGGCGAGCAGGATGATGACGACTGATGCCGCACCGTAAAGGAGGAAGCTGCGATAGGCGGAGCCGAGCAGCTCCGCGGTCTGCACCGACAAGCTGTTGCGCATCTCCTCGATCTGCTTGAGCCAAAAGGCCCGACGAGCCTGATCGGCCTTCGTCCAGCCGGGCGCATCGTTGGGATCGAGCTTGTCGTAGCTGGCATCAAGCAGCAGCGGCCGCACACGGTTGATCAGCTGGTGGTCGGCGGATCCGAGGAAATCCTTATACTGCGCGATGTGTTCCGGCCGAGCGAATGCCTCGAACTGCCGCCCGAAGATCTGCTGGAGTTCCACGCCTCGGTGCATGACGCGAAACAGCGGCTGGCTCAGCTTGCCCGTCTGGAACGCAATCTCGCCGCGCCCGCCTTCGTTGAGGCTGCCGGTGCTGATCTCGAGCGCGGCATGGAGCGCCAGAATCTGGCGAGCGATCTCGCTATTATCGACGGCGCCGGCGACACGTCCGACGAGTTCATTCGCCAGATTGCTGCTGTTCTGCAGGAATGCACCCATCTGCGAGCGATCCGTCTCTCGCCGCATGGCCTTCTGCCGAATCTCGCCGAGGAGCTTGCGTTGATCGAGTATCGTCCGCAACAATCCGGCCGTTTCGGCATTGGGGATTTGTGCGGCGCCGGCGACGAACTCGATACGCGCGAAGGCGTGGTCCGTCAGTGGCCACTGCATTTCCATCTTGGCACGCGCCTCGGCCGTGCCCTGGGCGAGATAGGGATAGGCGGCCCGGCCCTCATTCGGGATCGCGGTCGCCGAGAAGATCGTTGTCGCGTCTACGACCGCCTGCAGTTGCGAGGCTTTCCGGACCTCCTGATAGGTTTGGAAGCTCTGATAGGCGAGAATCGCACCGAAGCAGACCAGCGCCAGGAGAGGCACGAGCGTCAGGCAGTGGAGAAGATTGCCAAGTCGAATTTTGTGCATTTTGCCCGCCCCAGTTCAGAGGCGGAGAGCGTTGCTTAGAAAACTAAATTTTCTCTGTGCCTCGTATAGACCTTCAGAACGAGCGACGTCTTGCACGCCTCCGCCATACGGCCGAACTGTCGAACGCTGCCGGTACACGTAATTCGGTTTATCATATTGATTTCACGAATCAATTCGACGGTTCGGCGCTGGCTCCGGTGGCAAGGTCGAGGGAGCCAGAATCGGAGGATCGCTCCGATCAAGACAAACGTCATCTTCCAGACCAAACAATTCAGTTTGGCGGAATTTTTGTGGCGCGGATTCGCGGTCTTTGCGCGAACTAGAGCTTGGGCGGAAAGTTCGCATTCGGTCGCTTTTTCGATCAAATCTCGCACCCCGTCCAGCTAGCGTATGATCGCCAATACCCAAGAAAATCCCGCCTTTCGACCCGTATAGCGGCGAAACGCGCCTTAAATCCGCTCGTCATAGCGCCTGGTGGCATGAGGCGGCGGTCAGGCAAGAATGCACGTGCGTCAAAGGGAGACCGCTTTGGCTCCAGTCGCGAAAATCGGACCGAAGCACAGCGTCGAGACGATCCGAAAGCTTCGATAGCTAAGGAAACGACCTTGCCAGGCAGCCTGCGGCGACTCTATTTGTTATGACGGTATACCATTTGCCGGATCCAAGCCGCGATGAGTGGTCAGAATGATAACGAGGGAAACACGCGAAAATGGTCCAACCCTGTGACCTGTCGGCTACCGAAGCTCGCTTCCTGATCGGCGCCAAACAGCTCTCTCCCATCGAACTGCTCGCCTCCTGCCTTGCCCGGATCGAGGATGCCAACGAAGCCGTGAACGGTGTTGTCGCGATCGACGAGAAAGGGGCACGGTCTGCTGCTGAAAGGGCTGAAAAGGCGGTCCTGGCCGGCGAGGAGTTGGGCCCGCTGCATGGTCTGCCGATCGGCATCAAAGATCTCAACGACACCGCCGGATTACGGACGACGTACGGCTCGCGGCTCTATGAGCATCACGTGCCCGACGAGGACGAACATCTGGTCGGCAACCTACGCAGGAAGGGCGCTGTCGTCTTTGCGAAGACCAACACGCCTGAATGGGGCGCCGGCGGCAACACCTTCAATCCCGTTTATGGCGTCAGCGGCAACCCGTTCGAAGTGAGCTTGACCTGCGGTGGCTCCTCCGGCGGCTCGGCGATCGCACTGTCGCTGGGCATGATGCCGCTCGCCCACGGCTCCGACAATGCCGGCAGCCTGCGCATCCCCGCTGCTTATTGCGGCGTGGTGGGTTTCCGCCCGACCGCGGGCATCGTCGCCTCCGAGAAGCGGCTGATCGGCCTGTCGCATCTGCCGGTGCAGGGGCCGATGGCCCGCACGAGCGAGGATGCGCGCCTGCTGCTGTGCGCGATGGCGACGTCCGCGAGCATCGACGCGCTGGCCACGCCGCTAGACGAGAAGGGCGACGCGCCCGTAGACGTCTCGACGTTGAAGGTGGCCTTCTCGCAGGATCTGGGTTTCGCCCCCTGCGAGGAAGGATTGCGCCGCACCTTCGACGAGCGCACCGCCGCCTTCGCCTCCATCTTCCGCGAGACGGCGGTCGCGCATCCTGACTTTGGCGACGTACGGCGCGTCTACGAAATCCTGCGCGCCGTGAACTATATCGGCATGTTCGCCGACCGCCAGAAGGACAAGCCCCGGCAGTGGGGGCCACTCGTCCAACAGAACCTGGAACATGCCGCGCGCTTCTCGCTGGAGGACGCCTCGTTGGCCTTCATCGAGCAGAACCGCATCTACCAGCGTGTGCAGGCCTTCTTCCGCGAGTTCGACCTGCTTATCACGCCGACCGTCGGAGCCTATCCCTGGGCGAAGCACGACATGTATCCCGCCGAGATCGGAGGCAGGCCGATCGCCAATTATTTCGACTGGGTCGGGCTGACCTACGCGATCACGCTGATCAATCATCCCTGCATCTCGATTCCCTGCGGCCTCGATGACCGGGGCCTGCCCTTCGGCCTCCAGATCATCGGTCGCAGAAACTCGGACCTGCATCTGTTGCGTGTGGCCGAGGCGATCGAACGGGTCTTCGCGACATCGCCCGCGCTGGGGAGACCGCTGCCCGACCTTGGCTATTTGCGGACGGTGCAGGTGAACGACCGCATGCAGCCCGTCGTCGCGGCCGGCTGATGTGAGCGGCGCGGCCGACCGGCAGGGGAGCCGGTCTCGCGCCGAACGGGGGAGCTAGGATGCTTCGACATATCGCAGGGCGAGTTCTGGGAGCCGTTCCGGTCGTCCTCCTCGTCGCATTGGGGATCTTCGCCCTCGTCAGGCTCGCTCCCGGCGACGCGGCGAGCACGCTGGCGGCCGAGGATGCGACCGAGGCCGATCTCGCCCGCATGCGGGCGCAATGGGGGCTGGACCAGCCCGTGCTGGTCCAGTTCTTCTATTTCCTGACGAATCTGGCGCGGCTCGATTTCGGCACCTCCTATCGCTACCACGCGCCCGTGACCGAGCTCATCGGTCAGCGGCTCCCGGCCACCATCGAACTTGCCGTGATCGCGCTGCTCATCGCCGCGGCGATCGCCGTCCCGCTCGGCGTCGCCACCGCGCTGCGCAAGGGCAGCTGGCTCGACGGCCTTGGTTCGCTCGTCGCCGTGCTCGGCGTGAGCGCCCCGTCCTTCTGGATCGGCATTCTCCTTGTTCTGTTCGTCTCGGGCTACCTGAACCTGCTGCCTTCGAGCGGGCGTATCCCGCTGGATGTCCCGCTGCGCGAGATGACCGGCTTCGTCCTGATCGACAGCCTTCTGCAGGGCCAAGTCGGCGTCTTCCGCCAGGGGCTCGAACACATCCTGCTGCCGGCCACGACGCTGGCCTTCGGCATGATCGGCATCATCGCGCGCATCTCACGCTCGGCAGTGATCGATGTTGGGCAGGAGGAATTCGTCGTCACCGCCGTCGCCAAGGGGCTAAAGCGGAGGGAAGTCGTTCGCAACCACCTTCTACCGAACGCGACGGTGCCGATCATCACCATCATCGGCCTCGAGCTGGGGACCCTGATCAGCGGCAGCATCGTCGTCGAGGTCGTCTTCTCCTGGCCCGGCCTCGGCTCGCTGCTCTACTCGGCCGTCACGTCCCGCGACATCCCGCTGACGACCGGGATCGTCATCTCCTACACATTCATCTTCATCTCCCTGAATGTTCTCGTCGATCTGGTCTACGTCTTGATCGACCCCCGTCTCAGGGTCGGGAGGGCCTGACGATGCAGGCCTGGCGCTTCCTCGAACTCAAGTTCATTGTCGGCGTGGTCTGTCTCGGCAGCATCATCGTGCTGGCGCTTTTCGGCGGCCTCGTCGCCGGCCATGACCCCAATGAGCAGAATCTGCTGTTTGCGCTCGAGCCACCTTTTGGCCCGGAAGGCGGCTACCTTCTCGGCACCGATCATCTCGGGCGCGACCTGCTAGCGCGAATGACATCGGGGGCACGAGTGTCGCTGGCCATCGCCGGCTCGGTCGTCGTGCTCTCCGGTGTCGTGGGCGTGCTGGTCGGGGCACTCTCAGGCTACCTCTCCGGAACACGTGACATCCTCATCCAGAAGGTCGTCGAGACGTTCTGGGCGTTTCCTCCGATCTTGTTGGCGATCGCGATCCTCGCTTTTTTCGGTCCCAGCCTGACTAATGTCATCATTGCGCTGACGATCCAGCGCTGGATTCCGTATTGCCGGATCGCGCGGGCTCAGGCGCTGATGCTGCGCTCGCGAGAATATATCTCCGCCGCCAAGATCATGGGCGGCGGCACCGTCTGGGTGCTGCGTCATCACATCCTGCCCAATCTGCTCGCTTCAGCCATCATCATCGGCACCTTCACGATGGCGACCGCGATCCTCGCAGAATCGAGCCTGAGCTTTCTGGGGTTGGGGGTTCCGCCGAGCGTCCCGACCTGGGGCGGCATGCTGGCAGAGGGGCGCTCCTACATCACGCGCGCCTGGTGGCTCGCGGTCCTGCCGGGGCTGGGCATCTTCCTGACCGTGCTCGGCCTCAATCTGCTCGGCGACTGGATGCGGGACCAGCTCGACCCCAAGGCGGCGCTGAACCTATCCTGAGGAACGCGGCATGCATGATACATCCCGGATAGACGATGCGGTCCTCGAAGCCGATCAGCTCTCGCTGTTCCTGCGCGCAGGGCGCGGTACAGAGCTGAAAATCGTCGACAGCGTCAGCTTTTCGATCGCCCGCGGCGAATTCTACGCGCTGGTGGGCGAAAGCGGTTCGGGCAAGACCGTGATCGCCCGCTCGCTGATGCGCCTCTTTCCGCCAAACACGCTGCGCATGGAAGGCCGTCTCGTTGTGGACGGCGTCGACCTGACCACGGCACCCGCAAGCCGCGTGCAGCGGATGCGGGGGCGTAGCATCAGCATGATCTTCCAGGAACCGATGACCTCGCTCAATCCGCTGATGACGGTGGAACGGCAGATCGACGAGGCGATCGCCGTCGTGGGCGGAATGGGCAGGCGCGAACGTCGCGAGCGGGTTGTCGAGCTGCTGGCCGACGTCCAGTTCGCGAATCCTGGGAGCGTCAGGAGCATGTATCCCCACGAACTGAGCGGCGGCATGAGGCAGCGCGCGATGATCGCAATGGCGCTCGCCAACAACCCTTCCCTGTTGATCGCAGACGAACCGACGACCGCGCTCGACGTAACGATCCAGGAGGAGATCCTGCAATTGCTACTGCGGCTGCGCGATCAGCACGGGCTGTCGATCCTGTTCATCTCGCACGACCTTTCGCTGGTGCGCCGCTTCGCCGATCGCATCGGTGTCCTCTATGGCGGCGTGCTCATGGAAACGGGCCCGGCGCATGAGTTGATCGATCACCCGACGCATCCCTATTCGCGCGCGCTGATCGACTGCATCCCGCGTCGGCGCGAAGCTGGCAAACGGCAGGCCGGCATCGATGGTCTGGTGCCCGGCGTCGCCGACTGGTTCGACGGCTGCCGCTTTGCTCCCCGCTGCCCGCGCATGGCCGAAGACTGCCGGCACGGTCGGATCGAGATGACCCCGACCCAGCCTGCCCAGGTTGCGCGATGCCTGCACCCGCTATGACCATTCCTTCCGCTCCCGTCCTGCGCGCCGAGCGTATCGGCAAGACTTACCAGGGGCGCAGCAGGTTGTTCGCCCAGGCGACCGGCGTCACGGCTCTCACCGACGTCTCCTTCGAGGTGGGACCGGGAGAGATACTCGGCATCGTCGGGGAGTCGGGCTGTGGGAAATCGACCCTGGCGCGCATAATCGTCGGGCTGGAACAGGCGAGCGCCGGTCGCCTCGTCGCGGGCGACGCCACGCTGGTCGACGTGGCCGCGGGCATCTTCCTCCCGCCGGCGGCGCGGCGGATCCAGATGGTGTTCCAGGACCCTTATTCATCGCTCAACCCCAGGATGAAGGTGGGCGATGTCGTCAGCGAGGGGCTGCGCATCGCCGGCGAGACGGATCGAAGGCTCCTGGCCGATCGCGTGGCCGGGATGCTGCGGCTCGTCGGATTGCCGGCCGAGGCCGCGTCCCGCTATCCGTTCCAGTTCAGCGGCGGTCAGCGGCAGCGGATCGGCATCGCCCGCGCCCTCATCACCGAGCCGCGCATCCTGATCGCCGACGAAGCAGTCTCCGCGCTCGACGTCTCGGTGCAGATGCAAATCCTGAACCTGCTGCTCGACATTCGCGATCGGCTCGGGATTGCGGTGCTCTTCATCAGCCATGACATCGGAGTCATCGAATATCTTTGCGACAAGGTCATCGTCCTCGCGCAAGGGAAGATCGTCGAATCCGGGAGCGCCGACGCCGTAATCTCGAAGCCTTCCCACGTCTACACGAAGAAGCTTATCGACGCTGTACCGAGAATCCAGGACTGAATTGCCTCATTGATCGCCAACACTGAACCAATGTCGGAGGACCGAAGATGATCGATTGCCGAAAGCCTTCACTTCGAATGGCCGTTATCGCCGCCGCCCTCGCATCTGCTTTTTCGGCATCGGCTCAGACAGACAATGACACGCTCGTCGTCACGACCACCGACACGTTGGTCACACGGCATCCCTATGCCGAAAGCAGCGCGCAGATGTATTCGGTGTGGTGCCAGGTCTATGGCTGCCTCGGTCGCTATAACTATGCGGCACGCAAGTTCGAGGGCTTGCTGGCAGAACGCTGGGAGCAGCTCGACGACCTGACCTGGCGCTTTCACCTCCGGCGCGACCTCGTCCGGCACGACGGCGGACCCGGCCCGACGACCGCCGACGTCCTGCATTCCTACAATCAGGTCATGACCGATCCGCAAAGCCAGGGACGCTTCTACCTGTCGAGCGTCAAGGAAATCCGGCGGGTCGACGACCACACCTTCGATATCATCACGAAGGAACCCACCTCCTCGCTGCTCGGCCAGCTCTTCGACAAGTTCACGATCACGAGCGAGGAGATCTTCAGGAGAGAGGGCGGGGTCGCCAGCTACAACACCGCCCCGATCGGCTGGGGGCCTTACAAGCTCCGCAATTTCGCGATCAGCGAGCGCATCACCCTGGACCGGAACGAGGCTTATCCGGGCAAGGTCGAGAGCTCGCCGCGCACGGTCGTCTTCCGCCGTATCCAGGAGCCGGACCAGCGCGTCACCGCCTTGCTCAACGGCGAAGTCCACATCGCCCGGCTGATTCCCCCGCAGCTCGTCGGCCGGCTCGACAATGTCCCGTCCGTCGAGGTGCGACGTTCGCCCTCCAACGAGCCGATGTTCATCGGCTTCAACGCGAAGATAAAGCCGTGGGACGACCCCCGCGTGCGCCGCGCCGCCGCGATGGCGATCAACAAGGACATCATCATCCAGCGCATTCTGTTCGGCATGGCCAACCGGCTCGACGGCCCGGTCGGGACCGAGCAGGTCTGCTACACCACGCCGATTGCAAACAGGACGCCCTACGACGTGCAGGGGGCACGCAAGCTGCTGGCCGAGGCCGGCTACGCCAATGGCGGCCCGGCCGTCGACTTCTACACCGCGGCCGGACGCTACATTTCCGACCGGCAGGTCGGCGAGGCGATCACCCAGATGCTGAACCAGGCGGGTTTCAAGGTCACGCTGCACACGCCCGAATTCGCGAGCCTGTGGGCGAATGTGCGGGCCGGCAAGGCCCCGATGTACTATATGGGCCGCGGGCTGGCGCTCGAACCGTCGGAATGGCTGTCCCAGTATTTCGAAACGGGCGTCACGCCGCGCATCAGCTACTCCAATCCGCAGCTCGACGCCCTGTTCGACAAGGACAGGAAGACCTTCGCCTTCGAAGAGCGCTGCAAGATCATCCGCGAGATCAGCCAGCTCATCGACACCGAGGCGCCGGCTATCTTCCTGTGGAATCACCAGTATGTCAGCGGCGTCCGCAAGGGGGTCCGGTTCGTGCCCGATGCCTCGGGAGAACTCTGGCTGCCCGATGTCGGCCTGTGAGGCCCCCGACACATTCCGTCAGCAACACGAGGGTTGTGAGCCCATGAACGAGAATCTCATCCGGAAGCCGTCGCGACGGACCGTATTGCAGGTGGCCGCCACCTCCCTGCTGGCCTCCCCGGCCCTGCCCCGGCCCGCCGCGGCCCAGCCCAGGGCGTTGACGATCACGACGACCGGCATCCTGAACAACGCCAACCCCTACGCGCATTCCAGCATTCACCTCTATTACATCTGGAGCCAGGTCTATGGCAGCCTGGGTCGCTACAATTACGGCAGAAAGGCCTATGAGGGCGTGCTCGCCGAGAGCTGGGAGGTCGTGGAGCCGACGCGCTGGCGCTTCAAGCTGCGCGGCGATCTCAAACGCCATGACGGCGGCCCCGGCCCGACGGCACGCGACGTCGTGCATTCGTGGCGGCGCATTCTCAGCGACCCTGCCAGCCAGCAGGCGTTCTACCTGACCGAGGTCGAGACATTCGACGCGGTGGACGATCGCACGTTCGACATCGTGACGAAGCGGCCGGTTGCGCAGCTTCTCTCGTTCCTCTTCGATCGCTTCGTCGTGACGAGCGCAGACCTCTACGAGAAACACGGCGGCGATGCCGACAAGGTCGCGGCCTTCGGCTGGGGACCCTACAAGCTCGAGCGCTTCGACATCGACCGCAGCGTCATCGTGGCCCGCAATCCGTTCTGGCCGGGCATGCCCGCGGCAGCGCCCGAGACGGTGGTTTACCGGCTTATCCTCGAGCCCGAACAGCGTGTGACCGCCTTGCTCAACAACGAGGTCCAGATCGCAAGGCTGATCCCTCCGCAACTGGTCGATCGTCTGAAATCCAATGGCGGCGTCAGGCAGATCGAGACCGGCTCGCTGGAGTGGATGTTCCTGGGGATGAACACCGTCATAAAGCCCTTCGACGACCCGCGCGTGCGCCGGGCCGTCGCCCATGCGATCGACGCGGAGCTGATCATCAAGCGGCTCCTGTTCGGCCTCGCCGACCGCATGCAAGGCGCCATCGGCAATTTCCAGGACTGCTTCGGCCCCAGCGCGAACCGCCCGGCCTACGATCCGGGCCGGGCGAAGGCGCTGCTGGCGGAGGCAGGCTTCCCGAACGGCTTCGACGTCGAATTCTCGACGGCAAACGGGCGTTACGTCTCCGACCGCCAGATCGGCGAAGCGCTGGCCCAGATGCTGCGGCAGGTCGGCATCAGGGCCAGGCTGAACACGCCGGATTACGCCAATTTCACCAATGATATCCGGCAGGGCAAGCTGCCGCTCTACTATACCGGTCGGGCTGCGAGCAACGACCAGATCGAGGCCCTGGCGCAGTATTTCGAAACCGGCGGCTCGCGGCGAACCAACTATTCCGACCCGGAGGCGGACCGCCTGTTCAAGGACGTCCGCTCCGCCTTCGACGTCGAGAAGCAGTGCGAGCTCCAGCGGGCGCTCAGCGACAAGCTCTCGCAGGACTCGCCGGTCGTCTTCCTCTGGACGCACCGGCTGGTGAACGGCGTGCGCACCAACGTCGACTGGCCGGCCGACGCGACCGGTGAGCCATGGCTGACCGACATATCGGTCCGTTAGCGATCCTTCGCCATTCCGGTGCCGCTCCTGCGACCCGGCCGCAGCGTTTCGTGACACGCAGACCGCACCACCCGGCTGATGAAGCCGGCATGCAATCGAGGACATGATGAGCAACAGACAAGCTGCGCTCGAACGCGCGCGAGGCTATATCGACGACGGCAGCTTCCTGCAGCGCCTGACGGACCTGGTGGCCTATCAGACGGAAAGCTACCCCCCTGGCCGCAAGAAGGAGCTGGAGCGCTATTGTTCCGAGGGGCTCGGACCGATCGCCTCCGCGCTCGGCTTCGAGACGGAGATACTGCCGAATCCTCTCGACGAGTATGGGCCTGTCCTGATCGCCTCGCGCCGCGAGGGCGACGGGCTGCCGACGCTGCTGATCTACGGGCACGGCGACGTGGTCAGAGCGATGCCCGAGCGCTGGAGATCGGACCTCGATCCATGGACCCTCAAGGTCGAGGGCGATCGCGTCTACGGCCGCGGCGTCGTGGACAACAAGGGGCAGCACCTTCTCGCGATCGAGGCGCTGCGCGCCGTCCTGGAGGAGCGCGGATCGCTCGGCTTCAATGTGAAGATCTTCGTCGAGACCGGCGAGGAAGCGGGCTCGCCGGGACTGAAGCGCTTCCTCGAACGTCACCGGGAGCGCTGCGCGGCCGACGTCTTCATCGGGCTCGATGGCCCCCGGCAAAGCATGTCGGTGCCGGATATCACGCTCGGCACGCGCGGCGGGCTCGCAATCGACCTCGTCGTCAATCTGCGGGAAGGTTCGCATCACTCGGGGCACTGGGGCGGGCTGCTCAAGGACCCGACCGTCATCCTGGCCCATGCGATCTCGGCGATCATCTCGCGGGACGGCCGCATTCTGGTGCCCGGATGGACGCCCGCCTCGGTGCCCGCTTCGGTCACGCAGGCAAGCCGGGCGGTCGTGATCGACGACGCACCGGGTGCGCTGAAGCCGGACGAAGGTTGGGGCGAGCCCGGCCTGTCGCGCCCGGAGAAGATCTATGCATGGAGCAGCGCGATCGTGCTGGCTTCCATCAGCGGACAGCCCGAAGCGCCGGTTCCCGCCGTTCCCGGCTTCGCCAAAGCCCGCATACAGTTGCGGCACACCGTCGACGTTGCCGCGGAGGATGTAGCGCCTGCGTTGCGGCGGCATCTCGACAAGCTGGGCTTCACGGAGGTCGAGGTCGCCCCGGTGGTCGAGCGCGACATGTTCCCGCCCTCGAGAACCGACCCGGAAGATGTCTGGGTGCGCCGGATCGCGCGTTCCATGACGGAAACGGTCGGGCACGCACCGAACATTATCCCGAACATCGGCGCCTCCGGCCCGTCCGAATTCTTTCGGAAGACGCTGGGCGTCCCTGTCCTATGGATCCCGCATTCCTATGGCGGGTGCGGTCAGCACGGGCCCGATGAGCACGGGCTGATCCCACTTTTCCGGGACGGTCTCGGCATCATGGCTGGCGTGTTCTGGGACATCGGTCTCGACCCTGCTGCCGGCGCGAAGGTCTGACGGGTTTCGCCGGTGGCCGCAGGCGGGCGGACGATTGCCGAAGGACAATTTCGACCGGGTATAGTCGACCGAGGTGGAAACCGGCTCGCGTGAAGGCGCTACGACTGAACAATAAGCTGGAGCAATTCGCGATTCGGCGAATCGTGAACTGCTCCGGTTGAAAACAATCGTCCGCAGATGACCGGGATCGCCGCATCGCCGCGTACTTGAGGCTGGAGCTGACATGCCGCAACCGTCTTCGCTCAAGGTCGTGCAGGACACCCTCAGCCTGCGCGACCGGACCACGGCAGTATTACGCAACGCGATCCTGACCATGCAGTTCAAGCCCGGTCAGCGCATCATCGAGCGGCAGCTCTGCGTCGAGACGGGGGTCAGCAGAACCTGCATTCGCGAATCGATGCGGCATCTCGAGGCGGAAGGCCTCGTGCGGCGCGAGCACAACAGGGGCATCTTCGTGTCGAGCATCACGCCGACGGAGGCGGCCGAGATCTACGAGGTGCGCAAGATCCTCGAGCCCAAGATGATGGAGAAGATGATCGGCAACATCGACCCGCGGTTCGTTCAGACCATGAAAGCCGAATTGCGGCGCGCTGAATCATGCATCACGCTACCGATGGAATATGTCGCGGCGATCGGAGATGTTATCAAAATTCTGTGGAGCGGCTATAACAACGACACGGCAAAAAACCTTCTCAGCTCTATCTTCGATCGGATTTCCTACATCCGGATCATTCTAAGTTTTTCGACGAGCGCTGAGCAGAAGATCGAGACCATACAAATTCTCGAAGGCGTGATCGATGCCATCAGCCGTCGCGATGGCCCTGCGGCACAGGAGCAATACATCCATTATCTCTCCCGCGCACAAAATACCGTGATCGAAATCATCGAGTCGAATACAGAGGTCGACACCGGATGGCCCGCCGTCAGCTAAATCCTGAAGAAGCGGTCGAACTTCTTCCAATTCCGGGGTCGCGAGTGCGATGCGCAGTGGCATGTCCTCTGCCGCGCTGGTTCCTTCACTTGCTCTGCTTCTGCAGATGAAGCGCATTGATAACAGCCCATCGTAAGTATTATTTGTAAATAATTATTTTTACATATCTTCCTCAAGTCCAATCTTTATCTTCTCCAATGCTGAGATAAGTTGATCTATCTCTTCCTTGCGCAAGAACTGCAGCGCGCGCTCGTTCACTTCGCTCACGCATTGTTCGATCGCTGGCCTTAACGCGTGCGCCTTTTCCGTGAGGTACACATGAGCCACCCGCAGATCGCTCTCGCTCCTCACACGGCGGGCAAGGCCAGCTCTTTCCAACTGGTTGACCGCGCTGACGACGGATGGGCCGACCGCCTTGACAGAACGACCAAGCACGACCTGCGAAATGCCGTCCTGATGATACAACGCCCATAGATAGGGCCACATTCCTATATTGACGTTTCGCTCGGCGAGCAGCTCCTTGATCTGGTCTCGGGCACGCCGATTGATGGTCCGAATGAAAAAGCCGACGTTCCAGGCTCCGGAATAGAGCGCGCGTCGGCCCTCCTCGTCCAGTGTCGTCCGGCGCTCCCTACCAGGGCTTGGCCGACGCCCGGTCCCGTTCTTCCTCATCTGCCGTCCTCTCGCCGCCGTCGATCCGAATCGCGACTCTGTCAAGCTATTCGGAAAGCTCGGCTTTATTGAAATCCGGCGTTGAAGCCTCTTCGTCTGAAACCGAAACAGCGGTCCCGCGCCACAGCCCTCGAAAACGCATGGTTGACAATGCCTCATTCGCCGATAACTTAGTTAGTATAACTAAGCTTTTCGAACTTTCGGCGTCAAATCTCGGATGGAAGCCGCATGCGGGAGTTCCATGCACGAGCGGTGCGTCGCGCACTTGATGGGTTCAAGGGCAGCAAAAGGTTCCAGTCGTGCTGAATGTTCTTCTTAGCCGTCTGTTCCTATCTCTACCGGTTCTCATCGGCGCGATTTTTTTCGGGTTCTTGCTCTTGAGGGTGGTGCCTGGCGACCCCGCATCGCTCCTGGCAGGTCAATCAGCTTCGGCGGACGTCGTCGCGCGTGTCCGCACGGAGATGGGGCTGGACGAGCCTTGGATCCTGCAGTTCGTGCATTATTTCGGACAGGTCACGAGCGGCGATCTCGGGCGATCGATCATCTCCAACCGGCCGGTTCTGGATGAGCTCAGCGAAGCGCTGGGGCCGACGGTGGAGCTTGTGCTATCCGCTTTGAGTTTGGCGGTCCCGCTCGGCATCACGCTCGGAGTCATTGCCGCGATTTACCGCGGCGGCATGTTGGATCGAGCTATCATGGCGCTGGCCGTCGCCGGGATTTCATTGCCGGTTTTCTGGGTCGCCTACATGCTGATCCTGATCCTGGGTGTGCAATGGAATCTACTGCCGTTCACCGGTCGGCTGGGTCCGATATGGACGCTGGAAGGCCTGCAGGGGCTGGCGCTGCCGGCGCTCACCGCAGCCTTCACCCTCGTTGGCCCGATCGCGCGTATTTCGCGAACTGCTGTCCTAGAGACCCTGTACGCGGAGCACGTGCGCTTGGCCCGTGCCAAAGGGGTGCCCGAGCATAAGGTTGTCGTCAAACATGGCTTGCGAAATGCGCTGCTGCCCATCGTTACGCTCGTCGGCCTCCAGATCGGCCATCTGCTGGGCGGCACGGTGATCATCGAAACGATCTATGCTTGGCCGGGAGTGGGGCGCCTCGTGGTCGGGGCCATCATGAACAGCGACTATGCGACCGCGCAGGGCGGATTGCTGCTGATGGCGTGCATCTTCGTCGCCGTGAACCTGATCGTCGATCTCCTTTATTCGACGCTCGATCCCAGGCTTTCCTGACATGACGCCGACCGGAACGGGCCAGTCCATCTCTCCGCGCAGCGCAAAACGCAGGCGTCGGGCAAAGGGCGGCGTCGCCACGGCAATGGCTGTGGCCATCCTCGCGGTGATCGTCGGCGTCGCTCTTCTGGCGCCCGTCCTCGCCCCTTACGATCCCTATGAGGTGGACTTGTCGGCTGCGCTCCAGCCCCCTGGCTCGGCACATCTGCTCGGCACCGACATGCAGGGAAGGGATCTGCTCAGCCGCATCATGTACGGCACTAGGCTCACCCTGCTCACGAGCCTGACGGCGCTCGTGTCCGGCAGCGTCGTCGGCGCCTTGCTGGGCCTTGCCGCGGTCTTTTTCCCTTCCTCCGATGCGGTGATCGGCCGGCTGCTGGATATCCTGCTGTCGTTTCCGGCGATCCTGTTCGGATTGGCGCTGGGAGCAAGCCTCGGACCGGGGCTACTGCCCGTGACCATCGCTCTGTCGATCGCGACCGTTCCGGAAGTCGGACGGATCGCCCGGGCCGCCGGCCTGACGATCGCGCGTCAGGAATACATGCAGAGCGGCCGGGCAATCGGGCTGGGCAAGACGACGCTCTTCTTCAAATATCTGGCTTGGAACTGCATGCCCACGATCTTCGTCTTCCTGACGCTGCGATTCGGCTTCATCATTTTGCTGGGCGCGGGTCTGAACTTTCTCGGGCTCGGGGCAGCGCCCCCGGCGGCCGAGCTTGGGGTTCTGGCCGCTGAAGGACGGAACGTCCTGGCTTTCGCCCCTCACGTCGCGACCTACCCCAGCTTGACGATCTTTTTGCTGGTTCTCTCCCTCAACGTGCTCGGCGACGTGTTGAGGGACAAGCTGGACAAGCGTCTGCTATGACCCTGCCGCTGCTCGCCGTCGACGCTCTCGCCGTCACCCACCATGGCGCAGACGGTTCTTCCGTCGAGATCATCGGGGACGTTTCCTTTAGCATTGGGGCGGGCGAGACGCTCGGGCTCGTCGGTGAGAGTGGCAGCGGCAAGAGCCTGACCGCGCTCGCGCTCATGGACCTGCTCGGCCCGAACCTCGCAGCGACGGGCACCATTCTGCTCCGCGACCGTTCCCTCGGCAGCCTGCGCCCGCGCGAGCGCCGGCGGCTGTGCGGCAGCGAGCTGGCCATGGTCTTCCAGGACCCGATGACGGCATTGAACCCGGTGTACACGGTCGGCGACCAGATTGCCGAGGTCCTGCTGACGCACCGCCTCGCCTCGCGCAGGCCGGCACGGGATCGCGCGGTCGAGCTGCTGGGGCAGGTCGGCATCCCTCACCCGTCGCAGAGAGTCGATGCCTATCCGCATCAATTGTCCGGCGGCATGCGCCAGCGGGTGGTGATCGCCATCGCGCTGGCCGGAGATCCCTCGGTCCTGATCGCCGACGAACCGACGACGGCTCTCGATGTGACGATTCAGGCGCAGATCCTCGATCTTCTGCGTGAGCTCAGCGCACAGCGCGGCATGGGAACGATGCTGATCTCCCACGATCTCGGCGCGATAGCCGAGGTCGCGACGCAGGTCATGGTGCTTTATGCGGGCCGGGTTGTCGAACATGCGCCGGTCGACCGGCTTTTTGCCGAGGCGCAGCATCCCTACACCATCGGACTGCTGAGCTCGTTGCCGAAGCTGGGCGGGCGCGAGCAGAGATTGAGCACGATCGCGGGCCGCGTCCCGCTACCCGGCACGGTGCGGACCGGGTGCCGTTTTGCGGATCGCTGCCCATGGGCGCTCACGCGATGCCGGCTGGAAGCGCCCGCCTTGACCGAAATCGCCAGCGGCCATCGCGTGGCCTGCCTGCGCGCGCCCCTGCTGGCTCCGCCCTCGCCCGGAATGGCCGCATGAATTCCCGGTATCCGCTTCTGTCCGTCCGCGACCTTGAAAAGACCTTCCCTGTCGGGACGTTCCTGCGCCGGCGCCCGGTCCACGCGGTCAACGGCGTCAGCTTCGCGATCGCAAGCGGCGAGACGCTCGGGCTCGTCGGGGAGAGCGGGAGCGGCAAGTCGACCATCGGGCGCATGATCCTGAACCTGACGGCTCCGACCGGCGGCGCAATCACCTTCGCCGGTGCCGACATTGCGAGGCTCGCCGCCTCCGGAGAGATCTATCGCAAGGTCCAGATCATTTTCCAAGATCCGCACTCGTCCCTGCATCCGCGTCTGACCGTGCGCCAGCTTCTCGCGGAGCCCTTGCGCCTGCATGGCGGCAAGACCGGCAGGGCGCTGGAGAGTGCGGTCGAGCGGCTGCTGGACGATGTCGGGCTCGCGCCCGAGCTGGCCTCGCGCTATCCGCACCAGTTCAGCGGCGGCCAGCGCCAGCGCATCGGGATCGCCAGGGCGCTGGCCTGCGAGCCCGAGCTCATCGTATGCGACGAACCTGTATCCGCCCTCGACGTGTCGGTGCAAGCGCAGATCATAAACCTCCTCAAGGACCTGCAGGAAAAGCGAGGGTTGTCCTATCTTTTCATCGCTCACGATCTGGCCGTGGTGCGTCATATCAGCCATCGCATCGCGGTGCTCTATCTCGGCGAGGTCGTCGAGAGCGCTCCCTCGGAGGAACTCTTTTCCGGGGCCCGGCACCCCTATTCGCAGGCGCTGCTCGCTGCGATTCCGCGTACAGGCGCCGCGCCCGGCAAGCCGAAAGCCCGTCTGCGCGGAGAGCCGCCTTCGCCAATCGCACGCCCTGCGGGCTGCGCGTTTCGGGCGCGCTGCTCCTATGCGACGGATCTTTGCGGGACGCCGCCGCCGCTGCGAACGATCGGCGCCGCTCACTTGGTCGCCTGTCACCATGTCGAGACGATAGCTCCGTTCGCGGTAGACAGGACCATCGGCGCCTCGCCGCGCCTTGCGGCTTTGATGCGCGCCTTTGCTGCTGAAGAGGATGGCGCCTCGACCTAGATCGACATGCCGAACATGCGGGAGGAAGACATGACGAGATTGTCGAAGTTGGCTGTGCTGTTCTGTGCCTGGATCGCCAGCCACACTCTGGCCCACGCGCAGAACGCGGCAAGCCAGGTGACCGTTCTCCGAGCGGCTGAGGCCGAGCGCTACGACCCGCAGAAAATCGTCAGTCGGCCAATGAACGAGGTTATGTTCCTCCTGGCGGACACCCTGCTCGCGCTCGATTACGACCAGAAGACGATCAAGCCCCTGCTGGCCAGATCCTGGTCCGTCTCCGCCGACGGCCTGACCTATCGCTTCGCCCTCCGCGACGACGTCCGCTACTGCGACGGGCGTCCGATGAAGGCGGAGGACGTCGTCTATTCGCTGAAACGCTGGATCGCGCCTGAAACGCGCGCTCCGCTGGCCAACCAGGCGGGCAGCGTCAAGGATATCCGCGCCGAGGACGAGACCACGGTGGTCTACGAACTCGCAGAGCCCTATTCGGAGCTGCTCATCAACCTGACGCAGGTTTCGTCGTCGATCGTCGATCGCAACGAAGTCGAGAAGCTCGGCCCGGATTTCGGGGTCAAGCATTTCAACGGGACGGGACCGTATTGCTGGGTGCGGTGGCTGCCGCGCAACGAGATGGTCCTCAAGCGGAACCAGGCCTATGTGTGGGGGCCTGATTTCTACCAGAATCGCGGGCCCGCCCAGGTCGAGCAGCTCGTGCTGAAGCAGGTGCCGGACGAAGGCACCCGGATGGCCGCTATGATGGCGGGCCAGGCCGACCTCACGCAATATGTGCCGCGCTGGTCGATCTCCCGCTTCGAGGGCGCGCGACAGTTCACGGTCGCGCGGCCGCAAGCCTATTTTTCCCTGCTGTATCTGGGCTTCAAGACGGATCGCCCGCTCGTTTCCGACGTCCGGGTCCGCAAGGCCATGAACCTGGCGCTGAACCGCGACGAGCTCGCGCGCTCGGTCTTCTTCGGCCGCGCGGAGCCCGCCTCCGCCTATATCCACCCGCAGGCCACCGACTACAACGCCGAGTTGGCGACGATCCTGCCGAAATTCGATCTCGCGCAGGCCAATGCGCTGCTCGACTCCGCCGGCTGGATACGAGGCGCCGATGGCTTTCGCGTCAAGGACGGCGTCAGGTTGGCCCCGGTCGTGGTCATTCCGGCGCCCATCCTCGCCGATGCGGCGCAGGCCATCCAGGGCTCCCTGCGCCAGATCGGAGTCGACGTCAGGCTCGAGCTTCTGGATGGCGCAGTGTTCTTCCAGCGCGCCAGCCAGCAGGATTTCGAGATGTATGGCCTGCAGCAACCCTATCTGACAGCTGGGATGATGATGGCGGACAATTTTTCGTCGAAGGCGATTCCGGCGCCCAATCGGATGAACTGGCGTAACGCGGAGTTTGACGCATTGCTGCGCTCAGGGCGTTCAGCCACCGACGCCGCCAATCGCTCGGAAGCGTTCAAGCAGGCGCAACTGATCGCGCATCGCGATTTCGTCTGGATGCCGCTGGTTCACGACCAGGCTTACATGGTCATAGGCTCCCGGCTAACTCCGATGAAGGCGCATGGAAACCAGGCCGTCACGTTGTATAAGGGCCTAGATATGCGTTTGAAGTAGACGCATCGGTGTGAATATTTCCTGTAGACAGACAAATTACTTGAAAAAACTTGAATAAGGAGGATCGAGCGATGGTCCGACGTATCTTTAATCCCGAGAGAGTTATCTCGATAGAGGGACACTGCGACCGAAGATATTCGGCCGTCAAAGACGCATTCTATGCCAACTTCATTGAGCGCGGCGAAGTCGGCGCCTCAGTATCAGTGACGATCGCCGGAGAAACCGTCGTCGACCTCTGGGGCGGAAACGTCGACGCGGCACAGGTGAAGCCTTGGGAAAAAGACACGATCTGTTGCGTCCAATCGGTCTCCAAGGAAATCACCGCAGTCGCGTTCCATATGGCAGTCGACAGAGGGTTGATCGACGTCGATCAACTGGTCACCCGATACTGGCCGGAGTACGGACAGAAGGGAAAGGAGGAGACCAAAGTCCGATGGTTGCTGGACCATCGCTGCGGCATTCCAGTAGTCGAGCGCGCGACCCCGGGCATGGCCTATGACTGGAACCGCATGGCGGACGGACTCGCTGCGACCACGCCGCTTTGGGAGCCCGGAACGACGCCTTGCTATCATTCCGCCAATTACGGCTTCATCATCGGCGAAGTTCTGCGACGTGTGACGAGCAAATCCGTTGGCCAGTTTGTCCGCGAAGAAATAGCTGAACCGCTGGGTATCGATTGCGCTATCGGTCTAAACGACAATGAGAATGCTCGTGTGGCTACTTTCCTTGATAAGGAGGACCATGCGTCACAGCACTGGATCGATGAGGGTCAGAATATATTCGCAAAGAGCTGGAAAATATTCTGGGATGACGAGGATTTCAACAGCCAAGATTGGCGTCGGGCCGAGATCCCTTCGGTAAATGCTCATACGAATGCACGGGCGCTGGCGCGCCTCTGCGGCGCACTGGCTTGCAGCGGCACAATTGGCGGAGTTTCACTGCTATCCCAGCGCACGCTCGATCGTGCTTCTGAAGTGCAGTGGTCCGGAAAGGACGTGCAGGACCGCTTGTTGTCTCTTTCACTCGGATTCCTCATGCCAACAGCCAACTCGGTGAGTACGGGACCGCGGAGCCTCGGCATGTCGGGCGCCGGCGGTGCGACGGCATTTGCCGATCCGGACCACAAAATTGGTTTCGGCTATGTGATGAACGCCATGGACCCTGCCCCGGCGAACCGGCCGCGCCCCCTGGCTCTCATTGCCGCACTAAACGCGTGCCTCGCTTAACGCGCCTGTAGGTGAACCACGATTCGATCGGGAGGAATGCATGAGAAAATCATCTTCGGCCACTATCGGGGCATGCCTATGGCTCAGCCTGGCCGCGACAGGCGCTGCTTCTCAGGAGAATAAGACGTATTTCGCACTCGGACCGGCACGTGCGGTCTACGCTACTCCTGCAGCGCCGACCAAAATCGCCTTTCTCGTCATCCATCGCACAGCCGACTACACCACGCACGTCGCCTGCCAGGAACTGCCGAAGCGCGGCTTTGCAGCGCTCTGCATGAGCACGCGTTTCACGAACAATGAATTCCAAGTGGATTGGGACCGTATCGCACTCGATGTGAAGGCGGGAGTCGAGTTTCTGAGGAAACAAGCCGGGATTGAAAAAGTCATCCTGTTCGGTCATAGCGGCGGAGGACCGACCACAAGTTTCTTCCAGGCTGTCGCGGAAAACGGACTCGCGTTCTGTCAAGATCCGAAGAAGATTCTTCCTTGCCGCGATGACTTGACCAATCTGCCCAAAGCGGATGCGCTTGTGCTCGCTGACGCACATCCAGGGGTGCCGGTCATCCTGCTGCGCAGCCTGAACGGCTCGGTGATCAACGAAACGCCCGGCCGGTTCGACCCCGCGCTCGATCCGTATAATCCCGCCAATGGATACAGCCCCGCGGGATCATCTTCTTATCCGGAGGCCTTTCAGAAGCGCTATTTCGCCGCTCAATCGAACCGCATGAATGCGCTAATCGAGGCCGCGCAGTCGCGGGTCAAGGCCATTCGGGAAGCGCGTATTCCATATCCGGACAACGACCTTCTTGCGATTCCGCATGGTGGGAATCCCGGTGCAGGCCCGGGCGGCGCATCCCAGCTCCACAGCCTCGACACATCCATCGCGCTACGCAAAACTCGCGAGCCGCAGAAGCTGCTGCGCAACGATGGTTCGATCGCAAAGCAGATTGTCTCTTCCGTCAGTCCTCCTGAACTTGAGACGAAGGACTCGACGACGCGATTCAATACTGGGACGAAGATCCTGTCATTGCAGTCCTTCTTGAGCACACAGGCTGTCCGTTCCAGCAATTCACTAGACGGCATCGATCACTGCAGCAGCAATAACTCGACAGTTTGCGCCGTTCGTTCGATCCATGTGCCGCTGCTGGTAATGGGCATGGGTGGGTATCTCTTCATTCGCGATTCTGAGGAGGAATACGAAAACGCCGCCAGCACCGACAAGGATCTAATCTTCATTGAAGGTGCAACACATGGTTTCACACCATGTATCACATGTTCGCCAAACGCGGCAGCCTATAGTAATAGTTTGCGCAATATGTTCGATTATGTAAAAAAATGGGTGGATGAGCGAAAATTCTAAAGGGGCGTTTTGAGTATGTGCGGCCTATAAAAAGCCGCACATACTGAACCCAACAGCGCGAGGCTGCCTCACATACGTGACGCTCGATGGCCGCAGAATGGATCGCTTCTCAAAGATAAGGCCCTTCGCACAGAGTTAGGTGACGGCATGCTGGCCGTACACTTGTGATCCGAGGTCTTCGGAGCGATCCTGTCATCGACTTATTGGAGAACTGAGAATCGTTTAGCTTTGGCGCCTGCCGGAACAAGGGCTGTCGGCGACGACCACATGCAACGAAGTCATGCTTGCAAGCCTAACAGCTTTGGCGAACTTCACGCTGTCGCCCCGGCCATTATCCCTCTCGGCAACTCATCGTCTTTGTATCTTCAGCAACTCAACCAGCGCCGCGCTCTCGCCGATATCCGTGCCGACACCTGCCGCCGCGAGGTTGCGGGCGATTGCCGCCTCGTCGATCTCCAGCCCTTCCGCGACGGTCGCCATCGCTTCGGCCGCGCCGGCGGCGAGCAAGAAGAGCTCGGCCACGGCCGGGCCTTCCGCCTGCCAGCCGCCGAGCCCGCGTTCCTGCTCGGCCGGGAGGCCGGCGAGAATGCCGGCGACAAGGCCGGGCGCGCGCAAAGCGGCGGAAAGGGCGATCTGGCAGCCGGTCGGGTTGCGTTTGTGTGCCATGGCGGAGGAGCCGCCGCGGCCGGGGATGGCGGGCTCACACGCCTCGCCGATTCCGTTCTGGGCGAGCAGCGAGACATCGCGCGCCATCTTGCCGAGCGCGCCGACGACGATAGCCAGCGCCGTGGCGGTGCCAGCGATGCCGCCGCGGCGGGCGTGCCAAGGCGCGGCGTCCGGCAGATCGAGCGCCGCGGCGAGGCGGGCCGCCACGGCGCCGCCCTTTCCGCCGAGCCCCGCGCGGGTGCCGGCGCCGCCGCCGAATTGCAACCTGGCCGCATCTTCGCCTTCGCGTCGCAAGCGCTCCGCCGCATCCGCGATTCCGGCCCGCCATTGCGCGATGCGCAGGCCGAAGCCGATCGGCAGTGCATCCTGCAGCAGGGTGCGGCCTATGGACGGGGTCGCGGCATGGCGTTGCGCCAGCGCGGCCAGCGCCGTGGCGACGCGTCGGAGATCGCTGTCGAACAGGGTCGATGCCGCTCGGATCTGGCAGGATAGCACTGTGTCGGCGACATCCTGGCTGGTCGCACCGTTGTGCAGAGCCCTGGCCGGCGCTTCGGGCAGGGCCGCACGCAGCCGCGCCACCAGCGGGATCGCGAGCGTGCCGGCGAGCGCCGCTTCCTCGGCGAGTTCGGCAGGATCGATGACGATCGTGGCGCAGAGCTTCGCAATCGCATCGGCCGCGTCGGCGCCGATCAGCCCTTCGGCCGCTTCGGCGCGGGCGAGCGCAGCCTCAAACGCCAGTGCATGCCGCATGGTCGCTGCATCGTCGAAGACGGCCAGCATTGCGTTGGTCGTCGCCGGCCGGCTTCTGAGCAGATGGCTCACGCAGCCTTCTCGGTGAGTGCCGTAGCTACCGCGAATGGCGCGCCGGTCTTGGCCCTGACCTCGTCGAGGCTGACGCCGGGCGCGAGCTCGATCAGGGTCAAGCCACCGCCATTGGCCTTGTCGCAGGTCATCACGCAGAGATCGGTGATGATCATGTCGACGACGCCCGCGCCGGTCAGCGGCAGCGAGCAGCGCTCCAGCACCTTGGATTCGCCCGCCTTGTTGGCGTGCTCCATCACGACGATGACCTTCTTGACGCCGGCGACGAGGTCCATCGCGCCGCCCATGCCCTTCACCATCTTGCCGGGGATGGTCCAGTTGGCGATGTCGCCATTCGCAGCTACTTCCATGGCGCCGAGGATGGTGAGATCGATATGGCCGCCACGGATCATCGCGAAGGAGTCGGCCGAGGAGAAGAAGCTCGAGCTCGGCAGGGTGGTGATGGTCTGCTTGCCGGCATTGATCAGGTCCGGGTCGGCCTCGCCCTCGTAGGGGAAGGGACCGATGCCGAGCAGGCCGTTCTCCGATTGCAGCGTGACGTTCACGCCCTCGGGGATGTAATTCGCCACCAGCGTCGGGATGCCGATGCCGAGATTGACGTAGAACCCGTCCTGCAATTCCTTGGCGGCGCGGGCGGCGATCTCTTCGCGGGTCCAGGCCATCAGGCTGCCTCCCTCTTGCGCTCGGTCAGCTTCTCGATGCGCTTCTCGTTGATCGTGCTTTTGATGACGCGGTCGACATAGATGCCGGGGGTGTGGATCGCCTCCGGATCGAGCGAGCCAACCGGGACGATCTCCTCGACCTCGGCCACCGTCACCTTGCCGGCGGTCGCCATGTTAGGATTGAAGTTCCGCGCCGTCTTCCGATAGACGAGGTTGCCGGCCGTGTCGGCCTTCCAGGCCTTGACGATGGCGAGATCGGCCTTGAGCCAGGTCTCGCGGACATAGAGCGCGCCCTCGAACTCCTCGACCGGCTTGCCCTCGGCGACGACGGTGCCGACGCCGGTCTTGGTGTAGAAGGCCGGGATGCCGGCGCCGCCCGCGCGGATGCGCTCGGCCAGCGTGCCTTGCGGGTTGAGCTCCAGCTCCAGCTCGCCGGAGAGATATTGCTGCTCGAACAGCTTGTTCTCGCCGACATAGGACGCGATCATCTTCTTGATCTGCCGCGTCTCGAGCAGCATCCAAAGCCCGAATCCGTCCGCACCGGCATTGTTCGAGATGACGGTCAGATCCTTGACGCCGGAATCGCGGATCTCGGGGATCAGGCTCTCGGGGTTGCCGGACAGGCCGAAGCCGCCGGACATGATCGTCATGCCGTCGAAGAGCAGGCCATCGAGCGCCGCCTTCGAGCTGTCATAGATCTTGTTCGCCATCCAATCCCTCGTCTTTGTGGTCGGCCGATCCTAGAGCAGATCGCCCTGTCCTGTCAGACCCGTTCCAGCGCAATCGCGATGCCCTGCCCTACGCCGATGCACATGGTGGCGAGCGCGCGTCTCTTGCCGGTCAGCGACAATTCGAGCGCAGCCGTGCCGGCGATGCGGGCGCCGGACATGCCGAGCGGGTGCCCAAGCGCGATGGCGCCGCCATTCGGGTTCACGAAATCCGCATCCTCCCGAATGCCGAGATCGCGCAACACCGCGATTCCCTGCGAGGCGAAGGCCTCGTTGAGCTCGACGATATCGAAATCCGTCGGCTTCAGGCCGAGACGCTCGCAGAGCTTGCGGGTCGCCGGGATCGGGCCGAGACCCATCACACGGGGCGCGACGCCGGCCGCAGCGCCGCCGAGGACCCGCGCCAGCGGGGTCAGCCCATATTTCGCCGCCGCCTTCTCGGACGCGAGGATCAGCGCCGCCGCGCCGTCGTTGACGCCCGAGGCATTGCCGGCGGTGACGGTGCCGCCTTCCTTCTTGAACGGCGTCGGCAGCTTCGCCAGCTTCTCCAGCGTGGTGTCGCCGCGCGGATGCTCGTCGATCTCGACGACGACCGGGTCGCCTTTCCGCTGCGGGATCGCGACCGGCACGATCTCCTTCGCCAGCCGGCCGTTGCCCTGAGCGGCGACTGCCTTCTGCTGCGAGCGCAGGGCGAAGACGTCTTGATCGGCGCGATTGATCTGGCAATCGGCAGCGACGTTCTCGCCGGTCTCCGGCATGGAATCGACGCCGTACTGCTTTTTCATTAGCGGGTTGATGAAGCGCCAGCCGATGGTGGTGTCGTGGATCTCGGCGTGGCGCGAGAAGGCGCTCTCGGCCTTGGGCAGCACGAACGGCGCCCGCGACATGCTCTCGACGCCGCCGGCGATCATCAGTTCGGCCTCGCCGGCTCGGATCGCGCGGGCGGCCGCGATGACGGCGTCCATGCCCGAGCCACACAGCCGGTTGATCGTCGTGCCCGGCACCTCCTTCGGCAGGCCGGCCAGCAGCAGCGACATGCGCGCGACGTTGCGGTTGTCCTCGCCCGCCTGATTGGCGCAGCCGAAGATGACGTCGTCGACGGCGTCGAAATCGACGCCCGTGTGCCGCTCGATCAGCGCCTTCAGCGGCACGGCGCCGAGATCGTCGGGCCGCACGGCCGAGAGCGAGCCGCCGAACCGGCCGATCGACGTGCGGAGATAGGCACAGATGAAGGCTTCACTCATGTCGTCGCTACTCTGCTTCCTGTCGGATCGCATACCGGCTGCGATATGCCGTCTTCAGATGTCGAAGAAAACCGTTTCGCCTTCGCCCTGCAGGCGGATGTCGAAAGTGTAGACCGGCATGCCCGCCTCGTCCTCGCTGCGGGTCGCGATCAGCGTCGGGACGCGCACGCGGTGCTCGATGCGGGCGAGGATCGGGTCGGCGGCGTTGGCCGCTTCCTCGTCGCCGAAATAGAGCCGCGTGTGCAGGCCGATATTGATGCCGCGCGCCACGATCCAGACGGTGATGTGCGGCGCCATCGGCCGGCCGTCGAAATAGGGCACGATGCCGGGCTTCACCGTCTCGAAGCGATAGACGCCGGTCGTGCCGTCGACG
The DNA here is from genome assembly GCF_001557075.1 of Methylobacterium sp. CCH7-A2. Classification (NCBI taxonomy): domain Bacteria; kingdom Pseudomonadati; phylum Pseudomonadota; class Alphaproteobacteria; order Hyphomicrobiales; family Methylobacteriaceae; genus Methylobacterium; species Methylobacterium sp. CCH7-A2. The sequence continues at coordinate 20,319 of NZ_LSKN01000112.1, read as the reverse complement.
GGCTGGCGGAACCAGCCGGGGAAATGCGGATCGGCCTCGCCACGGCGCTCGCCCTGGCCGGGATAGAGGCCCTGGGCATCGGCCTGCCAGATCTCGATCAGCGCGTCCTTGATCGGCGTGCCCGAGCCGTCGAAGATGCGGCCGGTGACGGCGATGCGCTCGCCCTTCACCTCCGGCGCCAGCGGCTGCGAGCCGAGATCGTGCGGGTAGACGCCCCCGATGCCGGAGAAGTTCGGCGTGGCGCCGATATGGACATAGGGACCGGCCGTCTGCGACGGGCTTTCCCTGAGGCGGCGGAGCGATTGGACCATCAGTTGCCCTCCATCCGGTTCTCGAACAGGGTCGAGCGGCGACCGCGCAGGACGATGTCGAACTTGTAGACCATCGTGTCCATCGGCAGCGTCGCCTCGCGGTCGAGCGCCGCGACCAGCCGCTCCACCGCCTCGCGGCTAGGGATGCCCATCACGATCGGGCACTGCCAGATCATCGGATCGCCCTCGAAATACATCTGGGTGATCAGCCGCTGCGCGAAGGCGTGGCCGAAGACCGAGAAATGGATATGCGCCGGGCGCCAGTCGTTGACGCCGTTCGGCCAGGGATAGGGGCCGGGCTTGATGGTGCGGAACCAGTAGCGGCCCTCGTCATCGGTGATGGTGCGCCCGCAACCGCCGAAATTCGGATCGATGGCGGCGAGGTAGGTTTCCTTCTTGTGGCGATAGCGGCCGCCGGCATTGGCCTGCCAGAACTCGACCAGCGCGCCGCGCACGGGCCGCGCATCCTCGTCCAGCACCTGGCCGTGCACGATGATGCGCGGGCCGATCGGCTCGCCCGTCTGGGAGTAGTTCAGGATCAGGTCGTTATCGAGCGGCCCCAGCATGTCGTGGCCGAAGACCGGGCCGGTCATCTCCGAGATCGTATTGCCGAGAGACAATAAGGCCTTCTGCGGCGAACGCAGCACCGAGGTCTTGTAGTTCGGCGTGAAGGCCGGCGGATGCCAGCTTCGGTCACGCTGATAGAACGAGCCGCCCTGATGGCTCGAATTTTCATTGCGCATGGCAGCGCCTCCCTCCCTGTAGCGTCTCTCGTCGAACGGGCTGCCAGCTTGCGACGAGATCGGCCCGCCTGGTCTTGATCTGGCTCAATCCCCGCCGCTCCCGCCCTCAGCGCGAGCGACCGCGACGGGGTCGTCGGATTCAGCCCGCCTTGCCGTCCTTCATCTCGGCATAGGCTGCCCTAGCGATCTTGAAGGCATGGTTGGCCGCCGGCACGCCGGCATAGATCGCCACATGCAACAGCGCTTCCTTGATGTCCTCCATGCTCGCGCCGGTGTTGCGCGTCGCCCGGACGTGCATCGCGACCTCGTCGTGATGGCCGAGCGCGGCGAGCAGGGCGATGGTCAGCATCGAGCGCTCGCGCTTGCTGATGGTGTCGCGCGACCAGACCGTGCCCCAGGCGCTCTCGGTGATGAGCTGCTGGAAATCGGCGGTGAAGAGATCGGTGTTGGCGACGGCCGCATCGACATAGCGCTCGCCGAGCACGGAACGGCGGGTCGCCATGCCCTGGGTATATCGGTCCTGTGCGTCAGCCACGTCCGTGCTTCTCCAGATGTTCCGTCACCAGCGCCAGCAGCCGCTCCGGCTGCTCGACCGGCGGAATGTGCCCGCAGCCGTCAATTAGCGCAAAGCGCGCATTCGGGATGCGCTCTGCCATCGCCCGCACCAGATCGGGCGGCGTCGACTGGTCGCCATCGCCAGCAACTGCCAGCGTCGGCACGCCGATGTTGCCGATGGCGGTCGTGAAATCGGCTTGGGCCAGTGCCTCGCAGGTCGATATATAGCCGTCGGCCGGTTGCCGCAGCAGCGCGTTGCGCCAGCCGGTGAGGTCGTCCGGCCGCTCGGCCCGAAAGGCCGGCGTGAACCAGCGCTCCATCACGTGATCGGCAATGGCCGCTATGCCGCCGGCGCGGACGGCGTCGATCCGCGCATTCCAGCTGTCGGCCGTACCGACCTTGGGAGCGGTGTCGGCCAAAACCAGCGCCGAGAGGCGCTCCGGTGCGCGCACCGCCAGATCCTGCCCGATCAGCCCGCCGATCGAAAGCCCTACCAGGGCGAAACGCCAGAGGCCGATATGGTCGGCAAGGGCGACGAGGTCATCGGTGAAGTCGGCTATGGCATAGGGACCCGCTGGCACCTCGGACAGGCCGTGGCCGCGCTTGTCGTAGACGACGACGCGCCATTCACGGGCCAGCGCGGCCGCTACCTCGTCCCAGATCCGGAAATCTGTGCCGAGGGAATTGACCAGCACCACGGCCGCCGCCTCGCGCGGACCGCTTTCGCGCCAATGCACCAGCTCGCCGTCGATACGCGTGAAAGCCATGGAAAATCGTCCAGCCAATTGGAGATCAACAGCATGGACCAATCAATTGATTATGTTAAATGGCATTATCGACGTTGAAAATAACCTGCAGGTTATCGTATGAGCCAAAATCGCGACCTTCAGTGGGACAGGACGATCAAGCTTCGCCATCTCTCTTGTTTCATCGAGGTGGCGAGGCACAAAAGTGCGGGCAAGGCAGCAGCGTCCCTCGGACTCAGCCAGCCCGCAGTTTCAAAGACTATTCACGAGTTGGAAAACAGCTTGAACGCCAGCCTGTTTGAGCCCAATCGGCGCTCCATGGTGCTGACGCCTCTAGGCGAAATCTTTCTGCGATACGCCACGTCTAGTGTGACCGCTCTCAAGCAGGGGATGCGAATGGTAGCGCAGGATTCTGAGAGCCGGCGCGCCACTTTCACGATTGGGGCATTACCAACGGTTTCTGCGAATGTCCTGCCCGGAGCACTCGCAGATCTTACAAGCCGATTTCCGGACTTAAGGCTGCGCGTCGTTACCGGTTCCAATGATGTTCTGATAGCGCAACTGCGTTTGGGCGATGTCGACCTGGTCGTCGGGCGAATGACATCTCCCGAAGCGATGAAGGGCTTGGCGTTTGAGCACCTTTATTCCGAGCGGATCGTGCTTGCCGTTCGCCCCGACCATCCCCTGCTCGCGCAACGACAGCTGGAACTGTCCGAAATCAGTCGCTACCAACTGCTTATTCCACCCCCAGGCTCCGTCATTCATCCGGTTGTTGAGCGCTATTTCCTCGCCCATTCGGTTCAGATGACCGGTACCCAGATAGAGACAGTTTCGGACGCCTTCGCCCGAATTTATCTCCTCAGCACCACAGCGGTCTGGGTCATTTCAGAAGGCGTCATCGCTCAGGATGTGCGAAGAGGGATTCTCGCGACGCTCCCTGTCGAAAGCGATGATACGCTTGGTCCCGTCGGCTTCACAACTCGCACCGATACCGAACCGACCTATCCCGCGCAGTTGATAATGTCTGCCCTGCGAGGGGCGGGCTAATTCTGTCGCGAGCGCGCAGGCGCGAAGCATCACGGTAGTACTCCCAGATCTGATCAATCACGGCGTCCGATCAGTAATGTTTTCGCCGGAAAGCTCCATCGTACCGCTCGTTAGGGGACAGCGGCGCAAATTTGGAAACCCGGAGCTCAAGCTCGACGTTGAGCCAGGTGTGCGTCGGCCAGCGACTGCACCATCATGACGAGCCGTGCCGCAATTGCTTGTCGATCGCCAGCAATGCCATGCTGGCCGTGATCGCGAAGCTGACGATTAGGAGCGTCAGCACCATGATCAGATCCGTGTCGTGCAGACCGATGGCCTGCATCAGCAGGAACCCGATCCCGCGCTGCGATGCAAACATCTCGCCGAGCAGCGTGCCGATGAGCGTTAATGAAAATCCCAGCCTGAGTCCCGTGAATATCTCGGGACGTGCTGCGGGGAATAGGAGGGCCCAGGCGCTCTGCCATCGTGTAAGGCGAAGCGCCCTCGATGTGCGGCCGAGCACTGGGGGAAGATTGCGCAACGCGCCGAGCGTGAAGATCGCGATCGGCATAATGCCATGGATCGCGCCGAATGCGACCTTGGAAGGCATTCCGATCCCGAAGATCAGCAGGACGATCGGATAGAGGGTGATCTTCGGCAGCGAATAGAACGACACAAGCAGCGGCTCGCCCACCTCGCCAGCGAGGCGATTCATGCCCAGGGAGAAGCCCAACGCGACGCCGACGACCACGGCGATCGCAAGTGCGAGCGCGAAAGCCCGAAGCGTCTCCGCCAGGTGAGACAAGAAACCTTCCGACGCGATTAGCGCTCCCGCCTTGACGACGGTTTCGAGCGGGGGGCGGAGTGCCAGGTCGCCGATCGCCCAATAGGCAAGTTGCCAGAGCAGGAGTAGGCCGACGATTACGAGAAGGCTATTTCTGGCGCTCGTCATCACGAACGGCTCCTGCGGCTCAAGAGGCGCTTCTCCCAAGCGTAGAAGAGCCCGTTGACGGCTCCGGCCACGAGTAGGACGAACAGGATCAACGGATACATGATCTCGTTCTCGAAGTTGTTGTAGGCGAAGACGATCTCGTGCCCGATACCGATCCTCGACATGATAAACTCGGCGCCGATCACGCCGATAAAGGAGTAGGAGACCGCCAACTTCACACCAGTTGCCAGATACGGGCCGGCATGGGGCAGATAGATCCGCCTGGCGGCTTCCAGCGGGCGCATCCCGTAGACCGCTGCCGTCTTACGGAGGACGCGCGGAATGCGGTCCAGCGCATTGATCGTATTTACCACTACCGCAACGACAGCCAGCATGAAGCCGATGACGATCTGGGGGGCTTCGCCGATTCCGAAGATGGCGATCATCATCGGGTAGAACGCGTAGACCGGCACCGCATAGTACGCGGTGAAGAATGGCGACATCGCGTCGGCCAAGCCGCGGAAGCGCTGGATTGCAACTCCCATCAGGATGCCGACAACAATCGCCAGGGAGCATGCAATCGCGATCTTGCTCAGCGTCTGGGTGATCGCCAAATGGACGCGTCCGGAGAGCAGCAGGCGCCACAAGCCCACCATCATCTCGCTTGGGGGCGGCGCAACGAAGCGGGCGATCACGCCAATACGGGTCAGGATCTCCAAAGCCAGGACGATCGCGGTAATCAATCCGAGCCGCACGGTTGTCGCGGGCTTCATGTCAGCCTGCCTTGTGGGAGAGCGCTGCCATCGATTCTCCGCGCAATCGCATCCAGAGGCGCGCTGTGATCTCGCCGAAGCGCGGATCGGAGACCACGCGACTGTCGCGGTCGCGGCCCCAGGGCGTCTCAACGACGTCGATGATCCTGCCCGGGCGGGCGGACATGACGCCTACGCGATCGGCGAGCATGGCGGCCTCGTCAAGGGCGTGGGTGATGAGCAGCACCGTGGCGCCGGTCTCCCGCCAGAGCTTAAGGAGTTCCTCGCCCATGATGAGCCGCGTCTGCTGGTCGAGCGCCCCGAATGGCTCATCTAGTAAGATGAGCCGGGGGCGCTGCACGAGCGTCCGCGCTATGCAGACCCTCTGACGCATGCCGCCGGAGAGTTGCGCGGGATAGGCTGCCGCGAAATCGCGTAGGCCCATAAGAGTCAACGTGTCGTCAACCCTGCGTTTGATCTCTGCCTCGCCGAGGCCCGCCCGCCGGATGCCGAAGGCAACGTTGTCCGCGACGTTCAGCCAAGCAAACGACGCATCCTCCTGGAAGACCACACCAACACCTTCGGGAACGGCCCGCCCATCGAGACGGCTCCCTTCGAAGATGGCTTGGCCCTTCGTCGCCGGGGAAAGTCCGGCGACGATGTCGAACAGGGTCGACTTGCCACAGCCCGAGGGGCCAACCACAGCGAAGAATTCGCCCTTACGGAGATCCAAGTCGACCGGCCCTAAGGCCTCGACTTTGGTCCTCGCGTTGGTTTCGAATACGCGTGTTACCCCTCGCAGCCCGACGTGGACAGGCGCGGCAATCGTCATGGCATTCATTTTAGGACGCGCTCACCTTCGGGAAGGAAGCTCTCGTCGATCATCTTGCTCCAGTCGATGTCGCCATCGGTGGCGCCGACCAGGATCTGGGCTCGCCACATCTCCTTGAGCCCAGCGAGATCGAACTTGCCCGTGCTCCAGTAGGGAAGCCCGTCCTTGGCCTCGACCAGGTGCCTGACCGCCTGAAGGGCGATCGGCTGCTCCAGCTTGTAGACTTTCGCCACGATCGCCGCGGCCTCCTCGGGGTGTTCGTTCATGAAGGCGACGGCCTTTGCCCGGCCGGCCACAATCGCGCGCAAAAAGTCTCCGCGCTTTCCAGCCGCGGCCTGCGTCGTCACGCCGACGACGTTGCTCATCGAAGGGAACAGCTTGTCCGCGGTCGCGATGATCCGGTACTTCTCGCGATATTTGGACAGCAGCGGTTCGGTCGCGGGCGCGACGTCAATTGCGCCCAGATCCAATGCAACGAGGGCTTCGCCGAGCCCTCCGGTCATGACCAGTTCCACGTCGGATGGCTTAAGCCCGGCCTTCTCGACGATCAGCATGGCCAAGGCCTGGCTGACCGAGCGCGGGCTGGAATAACCCAGCTTGCGGCCCTTCAGATCGGCGACCGACTTGATCGGCGAGTCCTTCTTCACCATCCAGCCGAATTCGGAAACGGTCTGGACGTTGTTGCTGATGATCTTAAGCGCAGCCCCTTGCCTGATCGCGGTTGCTACGGCGATCGGGCTTACCTCGGCATAGGCGATGTCGCCGGCCAGCAGGTTGCGCACGGTCGTGCCACCTCCCTGAGAGGATAGGATCCCCGTCACATTGCCGTCGAAGAAGCCCTTTTCCATAGCGACCGCGAACGGCATGCCGCTGGCGGAAACACCATAATTGCTGACGACGATCTCCTCGGCGCGCAGCGTGCCCACGCCCATGGCGCAGATGGCCAGGCCCAACGACAGGCACCGCCCGCGCAGTCTGTTCATGAACTGCATTTTCTTCCTCCCTCGGTGTTTTGCTTGGTTGTTCGTGGAGCGACGTCAGATGTCAGCCGACCAGTACTCCCAGATTCGCCCAATGACGTCCTCTGACAGGTTAACTCGACTGGAGAGCTCGATCTCCCCGCTCGTCAGAGGGGACAAAGGCGCGATCGTGGACGCCCGAAACTGAAGCTCGGCGTTGAGCCGCAGGTGGACCGCTCGGAATGTCAATTCACGAACCGAGCGGCCGACTACGGTCGCACCGTGGCGACGCATCGTCACCACCCAGTTGTCGGCGAGCGCAGCCGCAAGCGACTCGGCCTGGTCGACCGTCCGCACCAGCAAGTCAGTGTCGCCGAAATCGTCCCGGCTGTCCCAGACTGGCACCCGCTGTCCGATCACCGCACCAAGATGGCAGACCGGCACGATGTCGAGGCCGGCTATGCAGAATGCGACGACCGCTGGAGCGTGATGGTGACAAACGGACATCACGTCTGGCCGCGCCCGATATATGGCGCCGTGGATCACGCGCTCTGCATAGAGTTTTGCGCCAGTGTCGCGGACCGGGCGGTCGTCTAGGTCGAGTTCCACCAAATCGGCTCGCTCGACGAGCGCCGGGCTGCGCGAGCGGGAGATGAAATATCGGCCCGGCTCGGATGGATGCCGGGCGCTTACGTGGCCGAAGCCATCAAGGACGCCTTCGCGGGCAAGTATCCGGTTCGACACGACCAGGTCGTCAAGGACGTCTTCTAGAATCCCACGGTGCGACGGCTCAGCCGCGCCAGCGTCAGAAGCGAGCGCTACGCTCATCTGCACTATTCTCCTTCCGGTCTGAGATGTGCGGCCGCACTAGCGGAAAATCTCATTCCTGGCGCTAAGAGGCCGCGTCAGCCATCCTCTTCTCCGGAATGTGCAGCATCGCTTCATTCGTCACAAAGACTGTTTCACCCTCGCAGTCAGCAAAAAAATCGCTCGCCATTTCTACCCGCGATATGCCATCGCCTGAACGTGGCGCAGGACCCCCGGCTCCGAACGCTCCGCCCGGGAAGGGAAATCGACATGAGGTTCCGCCAACTTGAATGCTTTGAACGCGTGTGCGAGCTCGGCAGCATCACGCAGGCCGCGTCTACGCTCAATGTGGCCCAGACGGCTCTGGGACTGCAGATTCGCCAGCTGGAGGACGAGATGGGCTGTCCCTTGCTCAGCCGGACGAGCCGCGGCGTGGCCCCCACGGATGCCGGTAGGATCTTTCTGGACTGGACTCGGCGGACGCTCGACGGCCGAAGAGAAATACGGAGCGCTCTCGCCGTCTTCCGGGATAATGCGGTCCGGAGAACCGTGACGGTCGGCCTCACCCCGAGTATGACGATGCTGATGGGAGCCGACCTGATCCAGGCAATCGCACGCTCTCCCTTAAACGTGAACCTCCAGCTCGCCGAGGGCCTCAGCCATGTGATGGTGGCGGGGCTGCCCAATGGCAAAGTGGACCTCGCCTTCGCTTTCAAGCCGGAGATAAGCGGGTCTTATCGGTGCTCGCCGCTCCTGAAGGATTCCCTCTTCCTCATACGTGCGCCTAGTGACGCGACCCGATCCGAGAAGTCCGTCTCGTTGCGCGATGCGCTCAGCGGCCGATTTGCAATGCCTGATCGCGACGATGTCGTTCGCCGCATGGTTGAGGACAGCGCCTCCGCCGCCGGGCTCTCGCTGAATGTCGCCTACGAGGTCCATTCACTTACGGCGATCAAGCAGCTTGTCTCGCGCGGTCTGGCGTCGGCCATCCTTCCGCTGGGCAGCGTCTACGAGGACGTCGCGGCGGAGAGGCTGACCGCCTCGCGCATCCCGGACGCCGCCTTGGAAAGGACACTGTATGCGATACGCGCTTATGACATGGACCCGGCCCTGGATGCGCTCCTGATCTCAACTTTCCTGTCGATCTACCGCGAGAACGCCAGCGGCTGGGGGATGGGCGAGGTCCTGATGCTGGCCTGAGCCTTATGCGCGCAGCTCGATGCCAGCCCGGCGCTCCATCGGGCGCACGACGGCCGTTAGGTCGTCGATTTCGACCCCCTCAGACTTGGCTCGTCTGTAGGCTTCCAGGGCGCTGCGGCACGTCTCGATCAGGGCGCTGCTGACTGCGGCCGGCTCAGCCAGAAAGAGTTCCAAATCCTTGATCACGACGTCTAAGCTCGCACCGAAGTCGAAGGTGCCCCGGAGGATGTGGGTGGGGACCTTATCGCACGTCGCGCTGTTACGGCCGCTCCCGCTGTTGATCACCTCCAGCATCGCCCCGGCGGGCAGCCCGGCTCTGGCGCCGACGACCATGGCCTCGCAGGCCGCCACAAGGTTGACCAGGGCGATCGCGTTGTTGACGAGCTTCAATGTCTGCGCCCGGCCGGGTGCCTCATCGACCACGACAACCTTGTTGCTGTAGAGGCCGAGCGCCTCTCGCACGTCGGCGAGATGTGCCGGCTTGCCCGAGACGACCGAGGTCAACTCTCCCGAGCGCGCTTTCGGTGGGCCGCCCGTAACAGGCGCATCCAAGGTCTCGATGCCATTCTTGACCAACACCTCCGCCAGCCACGCGACGAATGGGGACCCGCTCGTCCCCAAGTGGACGTATAGCCTCCGCCGCTTGCCGTGTAACAGGCCCACAGGACCCAGTAAGGCGTCATGGTGATGCCTCTCCGCGGCAAGACACGCGAATACGATGTCGGCGCTGTCGCCGACCGCGCTTGGCGACTTGGCCCGCTCGATACTCGCCGGAAGACCATCGAACCGCGTAGGATCGGGGTCGAACGCTACGACCGGTCTGGCCATCGCCAGCCTCGTCGCGATGGGGGCACCCAGCGATCCGAGCCCGAGAAAGCCGATAGTTGAAACCCCGTCGGATTGTGCCATTTCACCCAATCTCGCTACTGTCGCATCCAGTTCCCATCACGGACGCAATAGCGGCAACGATTATTTTTCGCTTGCTGCGAGCGATAACGCAGCTGCTCGGAGCCCGGTCTTAGGCCTGATCTCGAGCACCAGCTGGACGTCAAGGTTCTTGCTGATCGTCGGCCACGCGTCCTAAAGTCTCGGCGAAATTCCGCCGGGCGGCATCGAGGCGATCGCTTGGTTGGACTCGCTCGAGTTCCTCGGGATGGCCATGTCCATGCAGGTGCCCATGATCGCCGAACCGAAGGTCTTCAGATAGCGGTTATCGACCCTGTTGTTGAAGCCGCCATAGCCCTCGGCGTCCATACCGGCCATGCCGCCGATCTGCAACGTCGAGCCGTTCGCTGAGGTTCTTCGCCGGTTTGTTAGTTGACTAAAAGTATCCTACTGCTCCTTCCGCGATTCGCTTGGAGGTGGGGCGACGACTGTCTGCTGCGTCGGATCGCCGATGATACCGTCGGTGACGACGCGCTTGAGCTGACCGCTCAAGGTCGAGGGGGCGAGCCGCCCAAACCGCTGCCATCCTGAGCATTCTGGAAGATCACACCGTGCGAGCTCAGGCCGTAGAAGAGCACCACGAGAAAGATCGCGATGATGATCGGCAGACGGCTGAGGTGACGGACCTCCCGCCCTGTGCCAGGCCCCGCCCGGCGCCCCGCCGAGGTTCGCAGACTGAACCACGGCCCCTCCCCTCACCCGCACTTCATAATTGAGACCAGGCTTGCCGGAGCCGCGCCGGCGCCTGTCGTCATGTAGATGCGGCCGATCTCGACAGTTCGCGTCGACAGCCGGCTAGTACCTGCTCGTCCACCGGCGCGAGGACATAGGCAAGCCCGATCGCCCTGGCGTACTTCTTCGCATCCTGATCGCTTGTCACGGCATAGCCCCAGGTTCTGAGCGAGGTTTCCAGCGCGCTACCAAGGGTCGAGCTATCCGGCTTCAACACGATCGTGGCTGTGCCCCGTCCGATCTGCTCGACCAGCCGCGGTACGAGGTCGCCAGCCACGGCCGGGGCGGCTGACGCCGGCAATTCAGCTGGTGCGCTGCTGCTGGTGACGCCGTCCGAACCGAATGTCTGGCATCCGAAAGAAGGGCGGCGGCGAGAAGGGGCGTGGCGGCGCGGGCCGGCTGGACGGAGGTGGGAGCTTTCAACATCGCGCTCACCCTCCCCTCTGGTTGGTGATTTTCTCCTGTTGCCAGCCGACTCCGGCGCTGCAGATGACGATCTCGGTCGTGGCCGGCGACATCTCGCCGGTTGGCGTCATGCCGCGGCCGAGCCGTTCGATGAGAAACCTGCCGTCAGGTTGAGCATAATCTCGGCGACCGTCGCATCCTCTGCCACGACGTAGAGCTGGTCTTCGGGAGCCTCCTGTAATTCCCGATCAGGTGCGGATGGGATCGCAATTGCGTCAACGTCACGACGACTCGTCAGGCCGCCCGCGCGATCGTGCCGATCATCGAGGGATAGCCGACCGGGCGAACGCGCTCGAGGCTTGTGAGGTCCGTCGGCAAAAGGCCGACGACAGCCGTCGTGTTCCGACCGCCTTGGGCTCTCGGATCCGTGTTATCGGCCAGCCGGCGCGGCGCAGGATTCACTCGATGCGCAGATCCGTTGTTTTGACGAGCACGGAATAGCCCGGACATCGACGACTTGATGATCGCGGCGAACATCGTCCAGGTCGCGTTATGCAACACCTCCCCTGCCCTCCCGATCTCATGGGAGGTGTCGACGCAGAAGCGCGAGCTCTCGACGATGGTCGCGTGCGGCTTCAACAAGCCTGAGTTGCCGATCACGGGGAACAGGGCGCCGAGCAGCGTAGAGCTGGTCGCCGGCAACAGTTGGACCGAACCGACGACCTTGTTCCATCCCGAGAGCACCAGGATGTCGGTCGGATGGGGCGGTCGTCGGAGGCATCGCTCTCGTGACCGTTGCGGGCCGTGACGTCCCAGTTCAGGAATTCGCGGTAGTGCGATTCTCGAGAGAGGTCGGTGAGTCGGCTTGGTGGATTGGCAATCCCTCTAGTCGCCGAGGCCTGCACGAGGCCATGGGCCTGATAAAAGTGTTAGCGCTCCATCGATAGCAATGCATCCTACTGGTAACGTATCTTGTTGTTCTAAAACAAGAAATGGCCGCTTCCACGGCTAACGAGCCGATCGGACGCTATCGACATTAACCTTTCATTAACCCAAATTCCCTTGCCGGGCGCTTAGAATCGCGGGATATTCCCGATAATTTCCAAAAATTGGGAATTTATCGTTTCTAGTCCGCGAGAGCCTGATGAGCGCGACTCTGCCCGTTCAGATGCCGGAGTTCGGCTTCTCTGATACCATCTTGCAGCAAAGCCGTGAGATTTCGCGGCGGCTCGACATGTTGCGCATGGAGAGCTTTCCACCAGATGCCCAAAAGACGTTGCGTCGCTTCAGTCTTGCGGAAGCCGCCGATTTTGTTGGTGTCTCGCAGAGCTACATTAAGAAGCTTCATTTGCAGGGCAAGGGCTCCGAGCCGTTCGTCACGCCGACTGGCCGACGCTACTACACCGCAGAGCAGATGAACGAGCTGCGGGACCTCCTCGACCGTTCGCCCCGTCGCCGCCCCGGCGAGAAGCTCCAGGTTGTGTCGGTGGTCAATTTCAAAGGGGGGTCAGGTAAGACGACAACTGCCGTGCATTTGTCGGAGTATCTCGCTCTGCGTGGCTTTCGCGTCCTCGCAGTCGACCTGGACCCTCAAGCCTCGCTGACAGCGTTGTTCGGCATTCAGCCGGAGCTCGACGGGAACCCCTCATTTTACGATGCCCTGCGCTACGACGAGAAACGGCTGTCGATAACAGAGGTTCGGCGGGCCACGAACTTTCCGGGGCTGGACATCGTTCCCGCAAATCTCGAGCTCCAGGAATTCGAGTACGAGACGCCCGTCGCCATGCATGCGAAAGACCCCTCTGCGGGCAAATCCTTTTACACGCGCATCGGCGCGGCGCTTCGCGAGGTCGATAACGACTACGATGTAGTGATCATCGACTGCCCTCCCCAGCTTGGCTACCTGACCTTGACAGCGCTCGCGGCTGCTACAGCGGTTTTGATCACGGTGCATCCACAGATGCTCGACGTCATGTCGATGAGCCAGTTCCTCCTGATGCTCGGCGAGATTCTCAAGAGCATCGAAACGGCGGGGGCGACGGTTTCTCTCGACTGGTTTCGCTATCTCGTGACCCGCTATGAGCCCGGCGATGTGCCGCAGCAGGAGATGGTCGGTCTGATGCAGTCGATGTTCGCGCGGCAGATGATGAAGAATCCGATGGTGAAATCGACCGCGATCTCGGATGCCGGGCTGACCAAGCAGTCGCTCTACGAGGTTGAGCGGACGAAATTCGTTTCGGCGACCTACGACCGGGCTCGGGAATCGCTTGATGCTGTAAATGGCGAGGTGGCGGAACTTGTTCTCGGCGCTTGGGGCAGAACGCCGTGAGAATGGAATTGTCAGCCGTACAGAACTGAAGTTTTGCACGTAGGATCAACGCTTTATAGGGATGTGGGACTTCCGTTATGGCTCGCCGCGATATCTTCCGGAACATCAAGGAGGCCGACGGGCGTGAAAGCGACCGCCCGGCGCCGCGAGGCTACACTGCACAAGGTGCCACCCGAAACATATTGGCATCGATCGGGGAGCTTGCTGAAAAGGCTGCCCGTGCCGACCAGATTGTCGAGGGCGAGTCCGTCATCGAGATCGATCCCGATCTGATCGATAACTCCTTCGTAGCGGACCGAATGGAAGATGATGCGGCGTTCGACGAGCTTGTCGAGGCGATCCGCGGGCGCGGTCAAGACACTCCGATATTGGTGCGCCCTCACCCGGTTGGACAAGGCCGCTATCAAATTGTCTTTGGCCATCGTCGCGCTCGCGCAGCCCGGGAGCTCGGTCGCAAGGTCAAAGCGGTTGTCCGCACGATCACGAATGATGAGCATGTCATCGCGCAGGGGCAAGAGAACTCCGCGCGTGAAAATCTCTCGTTTATCGAGCGCGCTTTCTTCGCGCAGCGTTTGCTCGATCAAGGTTACGAACGGCCGACGATACAATCGGCCCTGTCTGTCGATGCCCCTATGCTCACGCGCATGCTCTCGGTTTCAAGCCGTGTGCCGGAGGAGTTGGCGGTTGCGATAGGTCCGAGCAAGACCATTGGGCGTGACCGTTGGCTCGAATTTGCGCAGCTCGTTGAAAGCCCGGATGGCCGTGCGGCCGCGCTGTCTCTCGTTGCAGAGCCAGGCTTCAGTGACCTGTCGTCCGAGCTTCGCTTCGAGCGCGCGCAGGCGGAGATGAAATCCAAGTCGCGCCAACGACGCGGCACGCCGGCAAAGCCTGCGAAGGAGAAATGGCAGGCCCGAGATCAGGGTGTTGCCGCCGAGATCACCGATACGGGACGCGCGTTTTCTGTTGCCTTCAAAGCGAAGGACAGCGTCCAGTTCGGCCGATTTATCGCCGAGAACCTCGAGCGGCTCTACGGCGAGTTCCAGCAGCGCAATGGTGAAGGAAAGGGTTAGCCCGCAAAAGAAAAAGGCCCCCGAAACGGTGTTCCGGAAGCCCTTCTCTTGGTGTGACGACTAGAGAATCGCATTTCCCCGAATCACCGTCAAGTGCTGATGCACTTTCAGCGCCTTCGGCGAGCGGATTTCTTTTGCCTAACGATAGGTGAAAGAGAATGCGAACTCATGTCGTAACGACGCCCTTTGGGCGGCGAATGCTGACGCTCGCCCATGTAGCAAGCCAGGCGGACGCCAAGGAACGGCTGCCGGAAAAGGCGGTCCATAAGTGGAATATCTTTCGGGCGATCTGCACAGCCAAGAACCGGCTAGGCGTGACCGAGCGCGCATTGGCCGTGCTGAACGCACTACTGACATTCCATCCGGAGACGGTTCTGACGGGCGAGGGCCTGGTCGTGTTTCCATCCAACCAGCAGCTTTGCCTGCGCGCACACGGCATGCCGCCGGCGACGCTGCGGCGCCACCTCGCAGTCCTTGTCGACTGCGGCCTGATTATTCGGCGCGATAGCCCGAACGGGAAGCGGTACGCTCGTAAGGACCGGGCAGGGGAGATCGAGCTCGCCTTCGGCTTCGACCTGGCTCCGCTCGTCGTCCGCGCCGAGGAATTCGAGGCGCTGGCGGAAGAGGTCCTGGCCGAGGAGCGCGCTCTCAAGCTCGCCCGCGAGCGGATTACGATCTGCCGGCGGGATATCATCAAGATGATCGCGACCGGCATTTACGAGGGCGTTCCGACGCGCCGGAATGGCCAGGGGCCGGCCGATTGGACCGAGCTCCATGAGATCTACCGGGGCATTGCCGGCCGGATTCCGCGCTCTGCGCCGCTCGCCATCCTCGAGGGAATTGCCACCGAGCTGTCGCTCCTCGCCGACGAGATCCTCAACCTGCTGGAAAATCACATTAAAACTCAGAATCCGAGCGGCAATGAGTCTCATTCTGAGCGTCACATACAGAATTCAAAACCAGATCCCCTTACTGATCTTGAACCTTGCTCTCCAGAGAGCCCGGGGGCGATTGTCGTGATCGATCCTGAGCCGGAGCGGATGCCGGTTCGAACGTATCCCTTGGGGCTGGTTCTCGACGCCTGTCCCGACATCATCGACTACAGCCGCGGCGGGATCAGCAACTGGCGCGACTTCCAGGCGGCGGTCGCTGTGGTTCGGCCGATGCTAGGGATCAGTCCCAGCGCCTGGTTCGATGCGCAGTCCGTGATGGGCGAAGGCGAAGCGGCCGTCGTCGTGGCGGCCATTCTTCAGCGGGGCGAGGCGATCACCAGTGCCGGCGGCTATTTGCGCGGGCTGACACGCAAGGCCGAGGCCGGCGAGTTCTCGCTCGGGCCGATGCTGATGGCGCTGATCGGCAGTCGCAAGCGCGTGAAGCAGCGTGCTTAGAGTGGCGCGTTCCATCAAGCGCGTGAATCGTTGTCGCGAGATCGATTCAATCTTTGTGTTGGACCGGGCCCATGCGTGAGCGTGACATGCGCGCATGGACAGCGCTCTTGAAACGACACCGGCCCGCCTGCAGATGCTCGTGCTGGATCGAACCGAGCCGGAGCACAACATGGCGCGCTTTTACGTGCTCTCGATCGAGCCGACGCTGTTCGGGGACGCGGCGCTCGTGCGGGAATGGGGGCGCTGGGGTCGAACCAGTCGCCGCCGGTTGGATCTCTATGGCGATGTTCTCGAGGCAGCCGAAGCGCTGGACGACTGGCTGGTCAGAAAAACCCGGCGCGGCTATCGGCTCGTCGATGGCGCGAGATGAGCGCGACGCTGCTCGGGGACATCGCTCTCGTTGCCGACCGGCAACAGCTCCGGGTCAACTGCGCCAGGAAGCAAGATGGCGATTGTCCGGACCTGTGTCTTGCGGGAAGCTGGCATCCACAGGGAGGCGATTGTCATGCGCACGCCTGAAAACGCGGAAGCCTCGATGGCTCGCATCAACGGGATCCTCATCCGGAGCGCGATCGTCGTGGTAATTGCCGCGGCGACGATCTTGCCGCTGCTTCGGTGATTTTCACGGAGATATCAAGGGGTGACCTGGAGATTGAAACGCGTACGCCAGTGCGCGAAGTGCCCTTGGAAGGTGTCGACGAACCCTCATGACATCCCTGACGGCTATAGCGAGGATTTGCATCGAGCGCTCGTCAAGACGATCGCCGAGCCGGATTCGCTGAGCGACACCGGCCATGTCATGGCCTGTCACGAGCACCCGCCTTGCGAGGACGCCTACTGCGTCGGCTGGCTGATGAACCAGCTCGGCCCGGGCAACAACATTCCCCTGCGCCTGAGAGTCCGGTCCTGCGCCAACATCGGCGCTGTCGAGCTCGATGGTCGCCAGCACACGCGCTTCGAAGATACGCTACCGATGCAGGGCCGGAAGAGCGCCAAGCGAACCGTAGAACTGAGCGAGACGGAGATCGCAACTGTCGAGGCGGCTGAGGTCGCACCTAGCTGCGAAGATCTCAACGCAGAGATCGATTTCAAGCATGCTGCCGAATGACGTCAGGCTCGGCAGGGATTCTCGCCACGTCGTTGGCACTATCTCGAAGGGCGGCCAAGCACTTGGACGGGGTTGAATTCGACTGGCTGACGTCATATGTTTCGCCGTAGGAATATGTATCTGGATATGGCATAAGGTGGCGACGATGTCCCACGTGGCAAAGATCCCGCTGCAGACCGAACCGTTGGTCCTGTCGTTTATGGATCGAGCAGGCCGGATTGCAATCAATCAGCTCGCCGACGGATTCGGCATGTCCAAGACCCAGCTTGCCGAAACTGCTGGCCTTGCGCGGGAGACGCTTTATCGGGCTGAGCGTAGCGGCGCGCGGAAGGCCCAGGGGCGGCTCCGTGAAATGCTGGAAATCATCAGCCGCGTCTCGGAATGGGCCGGCGGCAAGGAGCAGGCCATGGCCTGGTATCGTGCGCAGCCCCTGCCGGCGTTTGGCGGGCGGACCGCCGAAGCGCTGGTCAAGGAGGGTAAGGCCGCGGCTGTTCGGGATTATCTCGATCACATGGCTCTTGGCGGATTTGCGTGAGGTTCGTCGCGACCTGCTATCGGGCACACGATCCTCGTTGGGCTTTCAAACCGATATCGGGAGACGGAGCCGCGATCAGAGGCGCGCGTTTCAATCCGAAAGGCGTTCCTGCGCTCTATCTCGGCTTGAGCATCATGACGGCAATCAAGGAAGCCAATCAGGGCTTTGCGCACCGGGTCGACCCGTGCGTGCTGTGCTCCTACGAGATTGACTGTGAGGATGTCGCCGATCTGACGACGGAGCAGGGGAGGGCGGCGTATTCGATCGAGCTCGATGAGATGGCTTGCGCCTGGGCCACGGCTCTTGCCGACGGCGATCGTCCGGCATCGTGGTCGGTCCATGACCGGCTTAAGGCGCAGGGTTTCGCCGGCATATGCGTCCCAAGCTTCGCGCCGGGCGCAGAAGCGAACGACCTCAACCTCGTGCTTTGGGAGTGGGGCCCGGATCTGCCGCACCAGGTGAACGTCATCGACCCGAGCGGTCGGCTTCCCAAGGATCAATTGTCCTGGCGCTGAGTATCGATTGGGACACGGGGGAGGGGACTATAGCCCCGCGGCCTTGGTCAGATTGACCCGGAAGCGATCGCGGCGCCGTTGGTAGCGACGAGTCATTTCCGCGCTGGCATGGCCGAGCTGCTTCTGGACGTAGCGCTCGTCGACCTCGGCCGAGGAGGCGAGACCGGCGCGCAGCGAATGGCCGGCGAATTTCTGCTCTCGCTCGCCCTCGGTAAGATCGCCCCTGACCCCGGCGGCGAGCGCGGTCCGCTTAACCAGGCGAGCCACCTGCTTGTCGGTCAGCCTGTCCGGGCCGACGTTCTTGCCCTTTCCGGTCACGCGCCGAAAGAGGGGGCCGTGGCCAATCTTCGCCAGCTTCAGCCAGGTTTCGAGTGCCACCACGGGGCAGGTCGCGTCCGACGAGCCGCGACCGATCTCGACCTCGCGCCAACCGTTCTTGCCGCGCAGCGTGACGATCATGCCCTTCTTGAGGATCTCGATCCATCCGCCACCATCCTCCGTGTCGTCGCGATGGAGGTCGAGGCAGACGACCTCGGATCGGCGCAGGCCACCGGCGAAACCCAGCAACAGCATGGCGCGGTCGCGTAACCCCCGTAGCGACGCGCGATCGAGCGTCTCCAGCATCGCGATGACGTTCTCAGGCAGGACCGCCTCCTTCTGGCGGGGCGGGGCCGCATGAGTGTTGCGGATGCCCGCGAGCACGGTCGCGATGTGCCGATCGCTCCGGTCGAGCGGCGTGCCGCGCTGCGTGTAGTTCCACGCCAGGGCCGACAATCGCCGTTCGATCGTCGAGACGGCGTTCGGCTTGCGGTCGGCCGTGGCGGCGCCGGAGGCGCAGGCGGTGATGTAGAGGCCGACAACCTGAGGGGAGGGCGGGAACACCTCAAGCCCTTGGCGCCGGCACCACCCCGAGAAGTGCCGCCAATCGGAACCGTAGGCCTTGCGGGTGTTTGCCGAGCTCGCAGCATCGACATAGTCGCGGGCGCGGTCGGCGAGCTTCTCGAGATGAGCCGGCAGCACGGACGACGACGCTGTGTCCGAAACAGCCGGGAGAGGGGAGGGGGCACCTGCGTCGATCCGGTTGTCTTCGCCGCCTGGGTCCGCGGTCATCAATTTACCTCCGTGGCGCGCAACTGGTAGTGGTGGCGGGCCGAGACGATACAATCCGCTTGCGGGAGTGACCCAACATGGACACGCGCCGATATGATTTGGTGTTCGACGCCGAGTTCTCTCTCGTCTACCTCGTGGGCGAAGCGCCCGAAGCGCGCACGTTGCCGGCCGAGCTGACCCCTGCCGAAAGCCTGCGCATGCTCGGCTCTCGCGACGGCGCCCTGACGATCTTCACGGTGCGGGAATGGGACGTCCCCTTCACCGTCGAGATCTCCGAGCGCGCGCCACCCGAGGGCTTTGACGGCTGGGAGCATGTTGTCGAAGCTGCGATCCACGTCGGCGCCGACGGTTTGCGCCTCGGAAGCGACGGGGCCTCCGAGTTCAAGGAGGCGAAGCGCTTCGAGCTCGCGCCCGGCACCTATCGGGTCCGCGTTTCCTACGGCGGCTTGAGGGAAATTGAGGACGGGGACAGCGAGCTGGACGATGACCACTATCGGATCCAACTCTGGCCCGGCCCGCAAAGCGAGCCCGTGGTCCTGAAGCAGATGGACCCTGCGATCGCGGCCTCGATGCCGTACCCACAGATGTATGGGCACTTTATCGAACGCGGCCTCATGCCGAAGGAGTAGGGGCGCTCGCGCGGTCTGGCGATGCTCGGCGATCACCTGCATCAGCTCGCGGTCTCCCAGGGGTTGACGACCGACGCGCCGGTATCCTCGAAGTCCGCGACATTGCGGGTGACGAGGATCAGGTCGTGCACGATCGCCGTGGCGGCGATCAGGCCATCGATGTCACCGCGCGGGCGGATCGCGGCGATGCGGCCCCATTCGACCGAGATCTGATCGGTCACCGGCAGGATGCGGTCGGCATGGTCGTGGCGAAGCTTGCGCAGCCATTCGGCGAGGTGCCCGGCCGCCTTCGGGTCGGATCTCTGCTTCAGCGCGATGCCGCGCATGTCAACGGCGGTCGGATTCCAGGCCATCGGGGCGGAGTAAAAGCAGGCCAGTGGCGGCGCCGGAGGACGATATGCAAAGGGCCCCGATCGGGGCCCTTTGCATATCGTCGCGTTCGTTTCTGATCAGCCTCCGGTTATCTCGCCGGTGTCGGGATCGACGCGCTCTGTGGTGGCCTGGTTTTGCTCCGCCGCGGCGGTGGGGCGCCGGCGGCCGGCGGATTGCTTGAGACGGTAGCTATCGCCGTTCATGGCGAGGATGCTGACGTGGTGGGTGAGCCGGTCGAGCAGCGCGCCGGTCAGCCTTTCCGATCCCAGGACCGAGGTCCAGTCCTCGAAGGGCAGGTTCGAGGTGACGATGGTCGAGC
>NZ_LSKN01000111.1:0-1415 GCF_001557075.1 Methylobacterium sp. CCH7-A2 | reverse complement strand
GTGTATGGACCACCCCCGCCTTGCAAGATCTTTCTGAACAGTTCCGACGAAGCCAGCGCTTGCAGTCGTGTATCCGGCCTTGCAGCGCGGTACTTTCGACCGCAGGCCCTGATGGTTTTCGCGGATCAGCAGCCGGACAAATGGACGAACTCGAAGGTTCGCATCGTTTCTTGGGCTTTGGCCGATCCCGGTCCGACCGGTTCGCCATCATCGTTCAGTCACCCTCGCAAGCCAGACGCCCGGCGGTTATGGGCGTCCGGGTTCGTCAGGCGGCATGCGCCTCCTGTCTCCAATAGTTTTCTCCACGTGTTAGCATAGCCCAAACGGCCCGAGCCGTTTTATGTGCCAGTGCCGTTGCCGCGACCGGGACGGGACGTCGCGCCAAAAGCGGCGACAGCCAAGGCCGCGGCTTGAGGTTGGGTCGCATGAATGCACCGATGACCGCCCGTGCGCCATGGATCAGCAATGTGCGTAGATAGCGGTCCCCGCCTTTACTGATCCGGCCAATTCGTGGCTTTTCGCCGCTCGACGCCATCCTTGGCGTCAGGCCGAGCCAGGCCGCGAAGTGGCGCGAGGATCTGAACTGCCGTGCGTCGCCAACGGAGGCGACAAGCGCGGAGGCGGTGATCGGCCCAATCCCCGGCGCCGTCGCCAGACGCTGGCTGGCCTCGTTGCCCTTGTGCCAAGCGATGATTTCGGCTTCGACGGCCCTGACACGCGTTGCCAGATCATCAAGGCGTCCAAACAGCTCATCGATCGCTGTGCGCGCGACGGCCGGTAGCTCCTCGTCTGCACAGTTTTCTACTCGGCGCCTAAGGTCGTCGAGCCGCGCGGCGCCCTTGCCCGCTACAATGCCGAACTCGCCAAGCAGTCCGCGAAGGGCGTTGATCGTCGCCGTTCGTTGGCGCACAAGCAGCGCGCGAACCCGGTGCAACGCCAGCACCGCCTGCTGATCCGGCGTCTTGATAGGAACGAAGCGCATATTGGGCCGCCCCACCGCCTCACAGATGGCTTCCGCGTCGGCCGCGTCTGTCTTGTTCCTCTTCACATAAGGCTTCACGTATTGAGGCGGGATCAGGCGAACTTCATGCCCGAGGCGCATCAGCTCGCGCGCCCAATGATGAGCACTCGAGCAAGCCTCCATGCCAATCAAGGTCGGCTCAAGTCGGGCGAAGAAGGGGAAAAGCTGACTCCGCGCCAGTCGGCGTCTAATGACTGTCACTCCATTGGCGTCGATGCCGTGGACCTGGAAAACCGACTTCGCCAGATCCAAACCGATGCGTGCGATGCTCATGGTGGCTCTCCCTCGTTGATCGCTACCGAAGAATGCGCCGCCCAGCGGGGGTGGTCCATGCCATCAAATGGGCCGTCCAGCGTGCCCGCTACATCACGCTGGAAAGCATCGCGCCGATCAG
>NZ_LSKN01000110.1:0-19063 GCF_001557075.1 Methylobacterium sp. CCH7-A2 | reverse complement strand
CAAAGCCGGCACGCGGTGGCTCTGCGAAGCTACACCACCAGCAGGGACACGACCCAAAAGCGCCTTCGTGCGACCGAAACGGGCCCGTACCTGCTTTAGCCACTGCGCGACTTCTTCAGCCGTAGGTAAGCGCAGATCCATGGGGTCTTGACGCACAGCCCCAACTCTAACCGTTTCGCTTTTGCCTCCCCCCCGCGAGCGGCTTGATGAAATGCGGGTGCGTGCTTGATCAAAGCGCTCCCTCAATCCCGTGGTACCGGCCCAATCCAAGAAGTGACAGGCGGCCGAGATGCGCTGATTGATTGTATTTGGAGCAAGCCCTTTTCCGCGCGCGGACCATCGGCCCATCTGCATGTCGCGCTGATAACCTTGAACGAGATGACGTTTATACTCAATCTGCGTCCAATCAACACCAGTCCACTCAGCCCACTCCATTAAATTCATCAAGTGGCGAGCAAGGGTTACCATAGAATTCTGTTTATATGGGATGACCTCCTGCCCGAACGCCTCCCGAACGAGACGGGGTAGCTTTACCGGATGCCAATCGCCTAGCGCACGAAACCGGATGTAGAGGTTCAGTTCGCGTGGATAACGATGCCCATGGAGAAACACGACCGGCACACCGACAACGCCGGGGTAGCCAGCCAGCCGCATACGGTCACCATCGGGAATGTGAACCACGCCCATTGCTCATTGAAACCGACAAATGGGTGGCCCTGCAATACCCCAATTTTGGTTGCGTCGACCGTGATCCCCTTGCCATTTTCGAAGCGCTGACGCGCCTGTCGCCGCTGGTGCTACTCCATCAGCCACACAATCTTGCCGCCGGCACGGTCGCCTATTCGAGACACGCTTCGGCGTCTTCTACCACGAGCGCACGATCGGCAAGCTGCTGAATCAGATCAGCGTCTCCCATATCGGCGCGCGGGCGCGCCATCCCGGCAACCAGGCGGAGACCGTCGAGACGTCGAGAGAAGATTGACCGCTGGACAAGGCGGCATACGCCGGGGCGTACCAGGATGACCTCCGTCGAATTTCAGTATGCTCTGGAGCCATCGTTGCGCGAAACTATAACAATACAAGGGCTTGCCTCACGCCCCCGTCTTTCCAGGCGACATCAGAAATTCTTCAATTGCACGAAGTGTGCTTGAGAAGCCCTTACCGCGAGAATAGATTAGCGGCTTGTCGCCGCGATGAGATCGAATGAAATCGGTGGCTGCATGTTTTGCTGACAGCCAAGTCATTACAAAGAGATCGGAGTTCTCCGCAAGCGCGCGCAGCCGAGCGCTGCCGCCGTGATCTGCATTCGTATCGACAAGGACGGCCTGCGTAATCTCTTCCAGCGCAACCTTTGCTTGCCGGCTTGATGATTCCGTCAGCGAATAGATAGCGATACGCAAGCCAGCCAATCGGTTTGCTAGACCGTCGTCCGTCGATGCAGCATCGGCTGCCGTTGTTGTCGGCAGCGACCAACCGAGTTCATTCGACAACAAGTTAATCGTCACCCGCTGAAGGCGGGTTAACCGGCCATAAATCGGAACGATGCGGGCGAGGATTCGATGGAGAAATGTCTCGCGGGCACTCGCATCGGGCGCGGCGGCGTTCATGAAACTCTCAACCAGTTCCAGAACCCAATAGATCATATCGACTCCAAAGCCGTCGCCAGAGATCTCGTCGATATCGGCGATCAGGTCGCGATAGGACTTTTGGTCGACACCCGAGGCTAGAAGTGCCTCCACCAGCACTTGGCTCGACTCGTAAATTGTCGCTCCGCGCGCGGTCCCCAGCGCGAACAGGGTGAGCAACCCCCCATAGACCGGAGACAGCGCTGTTCTCGGGAATTCCACATCCCGCTGCAGCCAGGCAACCAGATAGGGCAAGGCCTGAGTGGTGCGATCGGCGGCTAGATCATTGCCCTGTGCCTTTTCGAGCGCCGCAACGAGTGCTCGAACCGCGACGAGGTCACCGGTCGATGCTCCGATTTCCCATTCATCCTTACCGCGGCGCGCAATATCAAGCGCGTCCGCAAAGGCAGGATCTGCGGCACGATCCAGCCAGGCGATCCAAGATGTCGGCGGCGCGATATTCGCGAACTCGTCGGTGACATGCACGATCGGGCGGAACGGCATGGTCTCGCGAAGTAATGCCAGTTCGTCCGGACTGAGCCGTGCCATCGCGGCCATTGCGTCGGCAAGCAGGTCAATACTGTCGACAGCCTCGGCCTGTATAAGCGCTTCCCGCGCCGTATCGATCGGCGCTGCAACGTCAACAGCCTGCGGTTCGGATGGCGTCGGAGCGGGCAAGAGGTCCGCGATCCACCCCAGTTCTTGCCCACGATCGACAAGCATCGCGAGAAGGTCTTGGCGACCAGGGTCTGAAAGTGCCTCGAGACCCAGGAGACGCCATCCCCCCGCCCGCAATCCTGCCGGCGCACCGTTGATAAGCATCGACTGGACGAAAGATTGAACTGAAGCCTCGAACGCAGTGCGCGTGTCGGCAATATTGCCGGCATCGAACGACGCGGCAATGTGGGTTTGATAGAGCGCCTCAAGGAGAAAGGCCGTAATCGCAGGCGTCCTGCGCGCAACGCTAAGGCTTGGAAACTCTGGTAGCGCGACAATTCCCGTCCAGTCCTCGAAGACAGCGAGCAATTGGACATTGAGAAACTTAAGGTTGAGCGCGTCCAGACGGAGTTCGTTGCGGAGGCGCTCGAGCACACCCGTGGCTGCGTCTCGACGCCCCACATTCAGATAGTCCTGAAAGCGGCCGATCAACCAACTGGTCGAAACCGGAGCCGAGCGCTGCAATTCGGGTGCGCGGGCTAAGGTATCACGAGCGCGAAGCACCGCACGTAACGCCCCGATGCGTGCCCGCTCATCCATCGGCAAGTGCATGATAGCCGTCACAGCTGGCGCGACAAGCATGAGGCGAGCGCCGACCGGATCAGCGGCGTCGAAGGTCACCGGCACACCATCGAAGCCGGTGACTGTCGGCCCGGCAAAGGCCAGCAGGACGGGTTTGAGGCGCCTCCAGTTCGAAATTGTCGGCGCCGCTACATCAATCTGCATGTATCCGGCGCTATTGACGATGGGAACGAGCGCTCCGGGAAAGGCCTCATCAGCTACAGACTGGGTCACATCAGCGCAGAGCGCTGCGAGGTCGTGACTGGCCCCAGCCCATGGCTGGAGCGCGATAAGATCCGCCAGCACTTCCCGGGCCGCATCGAGGCTTGGGCCGATCATGTCATCTGGCCTTCCCACCGCGTTTCAAGTTCGATCGACTGTTCGGCGACCGCCGCTGGGTCGGTGCGTAGGACAAGATGTTCGCCGTTGGTAGAGATACCGTTGAGCGTGAGGTTCATTGAGCCGCTGAGGAAATAATCTGCGCCCAGCAGACCCTTAGCGTGGAAGCTCTTCTGCACAGTCCATTTGATCTGATCGTCGTAGCGCGCCTTTAGCGTCTGCAATCGAGCGATGAAATAGTCATTGTGGCCATCTTCGCGGATCACCAGCCTGATCTGAACGCCGCGTGCCAGCAGTGCGCGCAGCAATTGAGACAACCGGATTGGCGCAGCCGGCCAGTCCGGCTCTAGTGCTGCAAATTCACGCGCTGAATTGTCGATGATCTCGACATCGCTGATCCAGGCAAAGAACAGCCACAACTTTGGGCTGGGTTGTATGAGTTCGGCGACGAAAAGTGTCTGGAACAGGTCGCGCACCGCGCGCGACTGCGCTGGGCCATGTAAATCGCGGGAGGGATGCGGCATCAGACCTGCTCCCTGAGTGTGAGCGTTACCAGCGTCCTGCAGTCCGCACGTTCGACCCGTTCAATCGCGGGGAAAAACTGGAGTGCGCCCACACTGACTGGCGTCGCCGAAAGCCGGACGAGCGCAGCCCGGATCTGCCTTGACTCGCCGGCGTCGGCGACAAGACGCCCCGTTCCCTGAGCTTCAAAGGCAGCGGCAAGTTGCGTTTCCCAATCGGGATCGCTGAACGCAATCGTCGCGATCGCCCGGCTGAGCAGCAGATGGCGAACGAGCGCCGGATCGGTAGACCGCGTCTGCCGGAACGGGTTGTAGGATTGCAGGACGCGCTGACGCACTTCGTTGGCGCGCGGCCACAACAGGCTCGCAATCGCCGACAGAACCGTGACATGCTCAATCGCGGCGGCTGGGAGCGTTGCTGCCAAGAACGCGCGAACGGCAGTCGACAATGTCGCATCGCGGCTCGCGATATAGGCAAATTCGCGCAAGCCTATGGCTATGCCGAACCGGTCTTGTGTTGTGTCCCAATGTGCCTGCAAATCGAGCAGCAACTGGTCGAGTTGTGCTCCTGAGCCTGCGCGCAGCAGGCGGTTGTTGAGAGAGACCGACAGCGCATGGCTGAGGTCAATCCCGCCGCGCTGCGCGAGGTGATGCGACAAAGTGCGCCACAGAATCGCGCGCTCACTGTGCGAATTGGTGGCACGCAGCCGCGCGACCTGTTCGCCGATCTCGCTATCGTTGAGGCTGAGGGTAAGGATCTGACGCAAGCCGCCATCGACCAGTTCAAGGTCGCTGGGTGCCAGCGCCGCATCGAGCGCCGAGAAAAACAGGCGCGGTTCGGACGCAAACCGGTCGGCAAAGGCTTCGAGGACACCGGCGCCGCCAAGTGTCGTCTCGCTGATCCACACGCTCGCGATATCGGATGCCGCATCGTCGCGGATATCGACGAGCAGGGTGTCCACGGTCGCCTGTCGGGGTGCTGCCGCGATGCACGCCTGAAGCATTGCCTCACCGAGCGTTTCCAGGATCAGGCGGCGAAGCCAGGCGTTGAAAACCACAGGATCGACCGAGAGGAGTTGCCCGGCGAGTACGCGCAACCTATCACGAACGATCGGCCGACCCAGTTGTTGGAGCAGCGCCTGCTGCAAGCGCCCTCTCCGGGCTGCAGCACCGGCGCCGGCCGGGCCACCCGCTAAATGGTCACCACTGCCATCCGCGTCATCGTCCGCATCGCTGTCTTGCGTGTCGTCGGTATCGGGTGGCGTTGGCGGCATCGCGCCGAACACATCGTCCATGACAGCGCGAAACACGCCTTCGATTCGGTCGTCGCCGAGGAGGTCAGAGATCGTTTCAGCAAGCGGCCGGTCATTGCTCGAGGCATCGGCGAGTACTGCCGACAGCAGGAACTGGATCAACCACTCGCGCTGAAACTGGTTTAGGTCATCGGGCAGTTCCGGGTCGAGCCGGATCAGGTCGCGAATATAGGCAAGCTTGCTGGCAGCGAGAACTTCAGGCGGCAGGCTGATACCCGCGAGCGTCTCGCCGTCGGGCAACGCGAGGTCGAGCCGAAACCCATCAACTTCCAGTTCAAAACCGACGGCGGCTGGGCGATCATCGTCGCTGGTGAAGGTGAGCGTGACGGGAAAATCATCCTGCAGCGTTCGTATGTTGGCTTGGGCCGTGCCGGCAAAACGGCGAACGCTGACGCTCGAGCGAAACCGGTGCAGATGGAAGTCGATCGCACGAACATAGTGCCGCCACTCCGATCGGGTCGGGACCGGAACGCCAAGCGCGTCGCCATTCGCGACGATGTCGGACTGCCAGAGTAGTCGGGCGTTGCTGCTCGGCAGCGCTTCGCTTCGGGCGGCTCGTTCGAGACGCACGGTCCGCGGACGAAACACCAGGAGCGGCGGCCCGCCGACCTGATCGTTGAGGCTCCCGCTAAAGCTGCCGACGAACTCATGTTCTACCGCATAGTCGCTGATCCGGCGGTCCTGCTCTCGAAACGCCGGATCTACCGGGATCCAGTGCGACAGCGCGCCGCGCTCATGCGCGAAGCGGCGGGTCACTCGCCCGGGCACGAATTGATTGAGCGCCTGGAGGATCGGCATTTGCTCAACACGCTCCTCATGATTGACCGTCGCAGGCGGAACAATCACTCGCACTTCGGGCAGGCTGAGGTCGCTAAACAGGTTGCGCGGCACGAAGTCGGGGAGCGGATGATAGTCGACTTGCAGGTCGAGCGCTGCGCCTGCACCTGGAATGGCGAGTTGCCAACTGCGAAACAGCCGGCGCACGAGCGTCGGAACGGCTTCGAGCAGAAGTGAGCGCGGGGCTTCCCAAAGCAGCGTCTCGGCGACCGACCGTCCGATCCCGAGTGCGCCCATCAGATAGCCGCGCAGATCCTCAATGGTGGCCGCGTCCCCCTGCACCAACTGGGTCAGTTTGGCCCGGGTGCGATCGAGAACTGCGCGCTCTGCAGAACTAGGCTGACGAAGCGGACGGCTGAGAATATTCCACTGCCAAGCCTTCTCATAGCCGGCGGTCGTTGCCGCCAGCCAGTCAAACAGCGCGAACACTGCCTGGATCTTCATGACGTAGGGATTGCGGATCGGGAGATATTGCGGCTCGAGCGACGGATCGAACAGATGTTCAAATGCCTGGTAGAAAGCGCGATCGCGACCGTAATCCGACAGGACCGTGAGGATGATAGGGCGCATCGCGCGGTCGCGGCCGGCACGGCCCTTCCGCTGGAGAAACGAGGCCATGCCGCGCGGCGCCTTATGCTGGATGACGGCTCCGACAAGCGGATCGTTGAAGCCGACCTCAAGGGCCGCTGTCGCAACGACGATATTCGCCGATTGATTGACGCCTGCATCTTGCGAGGTGGTGCGCCCGACTACCAGTCGGCGATCCAGCGGATGGCCGATATCCTCGCAAATCCGCCATCGCTGGCCCTCGACGTCACGGATTGCGGCATCGGGCCCGGCACGGCGAATATCTGCCAGTGGCGTGCGTGCAGCATCCGGACGTCCGAATATCGTGAACGCTTCCGCATCGCGCAGATCATCATAGAGGCGATTGGTAACGTCGAGGTCGTCGGTGAACAAGAAAGCGCGCCGGCCAAAGACGCCCGACGCGTTGATCGCGCCTGGAGGATCGAGCAGCCGAGGCACCAGCATTGATGTCTGGATCGTGGTCGAAAGAAGCGACGCGCGAGACGCCGGATCACCGCGCAATAGGATCTGATATTCGGCCCCCCGCTCTTCGAACTCCTCCAACGTAGGTGAGATCTCGACCACATCGTCGAGTGCGGCTCCCGTTAAATCCGAGAAGAAGCGCGCCGCATCGCCAAGGGTTGCGGAAAGACCGACCCAGGTGATCGGCGCGTCTAGCAGATGCCGCCATCGGCGCAGTGTCAGCGCGGCTTGCGCACCGGTTGCCCCTTCATACGTGTGCACCTCGTCGAGAAGGGCGAGCAACGGCTTGCGGGCGGGCGGGAGACCGATCCCAAACAGGCCGCGCATCCATTGATCGGAAAGGCGTTGGTTCAGGATCTCGGTTGTGGTGAACAGAACATCGGGTGGGTGGAGTTGCAGCCGGGTCCGGGTCAACACGATCTGGTCGTCACCGATCTGTTCACCACAGTCATGCTGAACGCAGACTAGGCGTTCGGTGCTCGCAGCGATATCGGCGCCGCGCCAGACGAGTTCGCCGTCGCAATGCGGACAACGCATCCACGGGCAGACAAAGTCCTCACCCCGCCGGACCCAGTTCTTGTCGGTGAGTTCCTGGCGCGTCGCCCGGGTCGGGGTCTTCCCGAACAAGGCACCTATGACCAGCGGCCTGCGGCCATGCGCTGCCAGTGGCTGGTCGATCGTTCGCGCCATGCGAAAAGCTTCCGCGAACTGGTCCTTTAGAAGCTCGATCCTTGGGTAGATTGCGATGGCCTTGACCCAATGGTCGGAGCCGATCGCTTCGCCGATACGGATCATGCCAGGAAGATAGAAGGCGATGGTCTTTCCGCTGCCGGTACCTGCGGTCACGATCGTACCGCCGTCGGCGGTCGCCGCCGACAGACGCAACGCCGCGCGTTCTTGAAACCCCGCCAGCTTCATTCCATCGCGCGCGGTCAGCGCCTGCCACAAATCCTGCCGCAGTTGCGATCCGCCAAGTACCGATGCGTGCTCGGCAAGGATATCGGTGGGCAAACGCAGGCGCTGTGGAAAGCGTCGCGGCCGGCGGTCGACGCGGAAGTCGGCGACAAGCGACGGCGCACCCTGCCAGGGCTTGTTGGGAAATAGCTGTCGGTTGGCGGCCAGCAGCCGCATCATTTCGGCGAAGCGCGACCGAATCCGGACGTCGCCACCGATGCTCGCCATCTCGAAAATCAGCTTGGCGTCGATCAATTCCTCGACGAGGTCCTGCCCGTCGGTGCCGCTGACGCCAGCGACTTCGCAGACTTGATCGCCCAGATCGAAGGCTTCATCTTCACTCAGCGAGCCATCGGTGAACCCCCACTCGAGAGAGCGCATCTCGACGGCTTCGATGCGGTCGAGTACCGCGAGGGCGTGGTTAGACACGGGCATGATCGTGCCTACCTCAGCTTGATGCGGAACGCGCCGAGCAAGTTGCGTCTCTCGAGCCACGCTTGCACTTCGGACGTATAAGCGCTGAGCAGCGCGTCACTGCTTGCCGCCGCGCGAATGAACGCGACCACACTTGATGGGATGTCGGAGGCGGCGAGCGCTTTCCAGGCCGCTTCATGCTGGCTAACCAGAGCATCGAGCCTCGCGATCGCCGTCTCGAGGTCGGCCGGTAGGCTCGCGCCAAAGGCGGCTACCTCGCCCCGGATCTGCTGTATCTTGGAAACACTCGCTCGAAACTGCGGCACTTGGCCGAGCGCGCTCAGGACATCATCCGCGCCAAACGCGGCGCGCTTTTCGACATAGGCTTTCCAGGCTGTGCTCGCGGCCTTGTGCCCGGCGCTGGCGATGCCGTTCAACCGGTCGGTGAAGTCGTGTTTGATATCGAATGGAGGGTCGTTGATCTTCGCAGGGTCTTCCTTGATCGCTTCGCGCAACACGCGCGCTTTGTTAGCATAGCCTTGGGCATCGCTCGGCTCGAAGTCGATTGCGACGCCGGCGTTGGCAAGGGCGGTCAGCGTCGCACGAAGTCTGCCTAACAGATGTGATGCGCTCTCGAATTGCCTTGCACGAGTACTGAACTGCTCTATTTCAGCCGCGCCATTCTTTAGCTTCTGATATGTGTTGATCTTGATCGCGAGATTACTGGCGCGGTCAAGCAGCATCGACTTGCTCCCCAGTGGCTGTCGCCATAGCGATCAGATCAGCTTCAATCGCGCGTAGCGATACGTCGATCTGATCGAGACTAGCCGATAGTGCGTCATTCTTGGCATCGAGGCTTCGGCTGTTTGCACCGATATTCTGATCGACCGTATCGAGGAAAGCTTGGGCCGCGGCAGCCAGGGCAGTCCCGGCCTCGACCGCGCTGCGGCGGCCGCGTCCCAACTGGGGCAGAGCCGCGATGACATCAGACCCCTTGGCCAGCGCGCGTGCCGCCAGTATCGAATCATCGAATTGCACAGACCTGAACCGTTCAATTTCCTCGCCCAATGTCCGAGCGGTGTTGCTGGTCCCGATCCCAGCCTCGGCGACAGCTTGGCGCGCGGCATCAAGTGCATTGACGATAGCAGCACGATTGGCAGTGGCGCCGAAGGCGCGTTCCATCGCCTCCAGCCAAGCTCGGCGCACGGTCAATTCCGCCGCTGCAGCTACCGGGAGCGCGTCCCGGACATCGCGATAGGTTTTACAGAGTTCCTCGGTCTCGCTCTCAGGTGGCAGCGATCGCAATTGCCATTTTGCCTGACGAAGGTCCTTAATCGGTCCGAGGATGCGGCCTGGATTGAGCATTGCACCGGCGCGCCCCCCCTTCATACTCGACATCTGCGACCGGGCGATGTCCGCAAGCTTCTCACGGATCTTGCAGAGCGTGGCATAGAGCGACTTCATTTCAGGAGCGGTGCTGGCGCATTCCGGCGCCCAGTTACCACTGAATGCCGCGTCGATCATATCGGCGATCGAAGCGTCGGCTTTGATACGGCCGCCGATCGCCGCCCCAATGCATAGCAACTCGGTCGCGGCGGCGGCCCGGTCCCACTGCGGTGTGGGACGGCAGATCCCACGCAATTGCTCCTCGACGCTCCTAGCCCAGATCTCAACGCAATCCAGGAACGCGGCGAGCATCTTTTCGCCATCCGGGAATTCCCAACGGAACTCGTTCTTGCTCGCGCGCAGCACGCCCTGCAGCGCCGCTGCCGCCGTCGCCGGGCGAACCTGAGTGCCCGGTATAACGAGTTTGACGGGGATATCCGAGCGCACCTGTGTAGTCTGGCGATCGAAACTAATGCTGGCCGTCTGAAAAGGCTTGCCGGTCTTTCCCGTGAAGGTTGCCTTGGCAAGACCGGCCATGTCCCAGTCGATAGCATTCGACACTGCTGAAAATACCAGCAGGCGAAGATTAGTCGCAACCGTCTGGTCCAGACCGTCGCCTCCAATCCATTGCGCGATAAGCCGGTCTTCCTTGCTCACCGCTGCCTGAACAGGCACGTCAACGATGACTGCGTCTGTGATCGGGGCCGGAGCATTGGCTGCGCCTGCGCCGGGGACTTCGGGTATCTCGAAAGCTGCGCGAAGCCGGTCGTCGAGATTAACGATCCTGCCAGTGCCATCATAAAGTTCGAGGAATGCCGCCCAGCGCTGAAAGTTCTGCGGATTTCGATTGGCGAGTTCGTCCTGCGCGACGACCGGTAGCGCGGTGATTCCACCAAGTTTTTGTAGCAGCTTGAAGGGCGGAAACGCGCCGGTAGCGATCTCGGGTCCAAAATTATCGAGCACCTCGACGAGCAGATCATTCTGCAATATGCGCGGGTTGAGGCGTTCGGGCATCGACGCATCGGCGCGCGAGGCGGCATTCCAAAGCGCCTGCTGTGTGAATGGGTAGAGTCCATAGCCATCCACTGCTCCGAACACGGCGTGGCATTCGCTTTGGTGGACACAGTCATTGCATTTTGAACGGGGGCTCTCACCGGGCGCCGCTGCTTCGTTCCATTTTTCGATCCCGCTGCGACCCAGACGGACGGCATTGAGATAACGCGCCGTAAACTGGCTGAGCGATACCGGCGTAACAGACCTACCTTCGGCACGCCCCGCCGAGCGGTCCATGTCGACGATGTGGGTAGTGCGCATATAGGCAGTTTCGGCGACGCTTTGAAAAAACCCCGTGGTGACAGCGATCGCTGTGCGCATTTTGCATTGGCGGTCGTCGCCCTGCGAAGTGACAGCTTGGAGCAATGGCCGATCAATGCCCTGGAGGCGCGCGAACTCCTCGACGAGTAGGACGAGTTCCTTACCTTGTGTCTTTAGATAGCTGCGGAGCCGCGTCATGAGTTCTTCGACCCGGTCACCCGAAAAACTGAGGGTACGCGCCACCGCGCGCTCGAGATTTCGGTTGATGATCCTGATTGCGAGCGGAAGATTGACGGCCGGGTCGAGTTCTATGACGTTTATCGCGTTTCGGGCGAGACGCGACGCATGTGCGAAGTCCATTCCGCCAAGCGGCAAATCGCCGTCGACAAACGCGCGGCGCCGATCGGGCCGGTCCTTGGCATTGGACGGTGCGAAAATGTGGTCGACAATCTCCGCAACGACCGAGTTATCTCCCAGGAAATGCGCATGGCGCATGTGCGGATCCTGGAACAAATTGGGCAGACAGACCAAGAGCTCCTGTTCGATCTCGTCAGCCTCGGGCGGCAGAACTTCCTCGCGAATTACCTGTGCGAGGTCATTGAGCAATTGCTGCTTCTGGTCGTCGCGGCTCTGCGTGCCATCGCCGGCCGATTGAAGCGTCTCGAGAAAGCTCCCCTGCTGCTCGGGGGGCAGTTCGTCGATGAGCATTCTGACGATAGCGCGCAAGGACGTCCCCGATTTTCGGACGACCAGCACGACCCGCTCTTTACTCGGCTTGATGTTGAGTCGCATCCAGTGAATGAGATGTGACTTGCCCGACCCCGTCTCGCCAAGGATCGCGGCGAGCGCGTGCGGCCGGTCTCCACGTAGAAAATCGTCGAGAAAGGCAGCGGGCGTCACGTCGGCCCAAGACGCCTCGCCAATATCCTGGAATGACTTGCCGACCTGCGGACTGACTTTCAAATCCCAATCACTGTGGACCGCGCGGAACAGGCTGTCGCCGATATGTTCGGCGAAAGGATTGATCACCTGGCGAACGGCACCGGGATCCCAGCAGAGATAATTGCGCATCATGCAGCGGCCTTCAGCGCTATATTGCTCACGCGCTCCCTGCGATTGCCAAAGTCGAGGATGCGCGACGCGGCGTCCGCGACGGTTGACATGCTCAACCGCTGACGGTCGGCGAGGCGCTGGAGCCCCAGGCTGGTGGTGATGGAAAGGAGCTTGTCATGGTCCGTGGTGGGATGGAGGCGCATCGCCTCAAAGCCCTCACGAACGCTGCCGGTCTCGAAGACTGGAAAAATTCCTGATAGCCGCGTCAGGAACTGCTCGACTGGCAGATCGTCTACATCAGCGTAGATGGCGGGAAGCGCGCTTTCAATTGCCTTCACTGGATCGGGTATGACTCGGCGCGACGTGACATCGTCCGGATTATTGCCGCCGCCGACGATTGTTGCGAACCCCAGATAGCGACTCCAGTAGAGGAAGCTCTGCCAACTGGCATAGTCCGAAATCTCAAATTTTGAGGCGTGATCGCCGATCATCGCGCGCAATTCGTTGATCGGCTCCTTCGAGAAATTCATCGGCCGAAGCGGACTCGAACTCAAGAACCACGAAAGCGCGACCATATAGCCCGACTGTTTTGCGTCCGCGGCACGGTCGGGACTGAACAACGTACGGCGCATGAAGCTCTTGAAGTAGGGCTCGCTGTCGGCGCCTTTCTTGCCACCGCTACGCGCATCCTTAGTCAGCCGCAGCCGACCCTCGACCTCTTCGACTAACCCAAGGCGGCGCGCCTCGCCGAGCGTGTTGCTGAATAAGGTGGTAGTGGATTCGCCTTCTTCACCACCACGACTTCGAAGCGATGGCGGGGTCGCCCAAGCTTCGATTCGGTCTTTCAATTCGCCTTCTTCGCTATCGAACAAGGCCGCATAGACTGCGAGCAAGCGGCTCGGAACAGCTTCAAATGTTGTAATAATACTCATTGCGCCACTCTTGCATTAAACTCGTCGAGCGTCAGCGTCCGACCGCCAAATACATCTTTCAATCTGCGTCCATCGGGGGCCGGTTGATCGATCGGCGCGAGAAAGATGCGAGGATTGTCGGCCCGCGGCGCGAGATTTTGCGGCTCCAGTGTTTGCCGGTCGCCGACCATGACAAGTTCGGGACCACGCGGCAGCCGCGACAAGGCCAGCGACGACAGATCGCTTACGAAGAATGCCGATCTTTCCGCGAATTTGAGAACACGGTTCATATCGAACGGCTGCGGGCCAAGTGTGATTAACTTGGCGAGGCGCGCTTGCGCCAAGCGTTGCAGCGTGTCGCCGAGCCGGCGCGAGGCGTTGCGGGCAAGGTCGCCGGGATCGTAGCTGACAAGCAGCCGGAGATCGCGATCGAACAGATTGGCGACGAGGGGATCGAGCGGATCGGTCCAAGGGCCACGCGGTTCGCCGACAGACACACTGTTGAGGCGGCACGTGTCGTCAGCACGGCATCGGCTGCAGCGACTGCACGTCCGTCCGACCCGGTTCGCGCCATATAGATCTTCGAGGATCGAAGCTGGGCAGCGATTGCTACGCAGAAATTCACGCATCAGATCGAGATTGCGCTTGGCAGCAAGCCAGCCGGCCCGCCGCACGGGTTCGACACGCGTCTGCCACAGCGCCAGTTGGAGGTGGTGATCGTCGATAACCTCAACTTCGAGCCAGTCCCCCTCTTGCTCGATCCGCGGATAGGGCGTGCCAAGCAGTCGAAGGATGCCGGCCCGCGCCATCAAAGCGACGGTGCGCAGATTCCAGTCGGTATTGGTATCGCCGAACATGTCGATATCGCGTTCATCGGTCCCTGGCCGACCGTCGATCCGCACCGCGAAACGCCCGTTACCAAGGCTGGCCTTCCGCGCGAACATGGTCTTCCAGCGGTGGAAGCCACGATCTATACTGATGACCTGCTGCGCGTTGATGCGCTTGGCGGTCGCCATATCCTCGCGTGTCGGGACGATCAGCGAAAGCGCCGCCTTCCCGTCGCGCCCGCCTCGCCCAACCTCCTGATAGAATCGATCAAGCGTCTCGGGGACGCAGGCATGGATGACAGTGCGCGCATGCCCATAGTCGATGCCGAGTCCAAAGGCCGAAGTTCCGACCACGATATCGAGCGCCCCGTCGCGCCATTGGCCGACAATCTCTTCGCGCTCGGCGCGCCCGGTCTTACCGTGGAGCTTACGCACCCGGCAAAACCCCGCTTCGACCAATCGCGTGTGCCAGGCATTGGCGGCGGGAACTTCGGTGACATAGAGCACCGCGGGCCGTGGCACGTGATGAAGTGCCTCCATGACCTGCGCGATACGGTTCGCCTCGCTAGTTGATGGCGCAATCCAATAGTCCGGTTCGGGCCGCAACTGGACCGCCGCCAAGCTTTCGAAATTGCGCTCGGCGCCAAATAGCGAGCGTAAGGTCTCTAGTGAAGAGTCGGTGAGCGTCGCCGACAACATAATTGTGCGCAGCGCTTTCCCGGCTGGCGCCGCCGACAGCAACTCGCGCCGCAGGCCGCTTAATTCCTGGAACTCGGTGCGAAAGCCGGTGCCCCATTGGTCGACGAGATGAGCTTCGTCGATCACCAGCGCGCGGAGCAGGCCGGCTTCGGCCGCTCGCCTCAAGGAATCGCGTAAACGACCGCAAGCCGCTTCAGGCGAAGCGAAGCAAAGGCCCTGCGTGCCATTTGCGATCCGCTCGGCGATAATGCCATTCTGGACGTCATTACCCCCTTGAAAGGCAAGCGGCCGCGATAACCCGCACACGTTTACCGCTTCCTGCTCGTGATTAACCCCCAGCGCGACGGTCGGGACGATCACTAGGGTGACACCGCGGTTTTCCGCTTGGTCGGCGCCGACAAAACCAACGGTTTGGACCAACTGGAAGATCATACTCTTCCCCTCGCCGGTAGGCAGCGCCACGACGAGGCTTCCTCCGGCCGGGGTTGAGAGCGCCGCACGCACCGCAGCGCGCTGTCCCCGGCTGCGATAGGACGTGCGCCCGACCGCAGTGAGAAAAGGATCGCCTTCGCAGCCGGCATTGTTGAACTCGCGGCATTTCGTCTCGGAAGCGGCAAAGACCTCCACCCCGCCGCCGGCACCAGCCAGCCACGACGGCATCCAGCGCTGTATCGTCACGAGACGTGCTTTGCCGGCAATAGTCCTGTGCAGACCAACTGCATCCCATGCGGCGAACCCGCTGAAACGTGGATGTGACACCACGACCGCCGGCGACACCATCTCTCCGCGCCGGACATGCTCATGCGTCATGGCCTGGCGCAGCAGCACTGCAAGGTCGAGTGCGCTCGCGTGTCGACCGGGATCGATCAGCGCCTGACGCAGGCGCTCGATTGCTGGCGAGCGGGCCTTCCACTCCGTACCGCTGTCGGTGCAATCGAGCATATGGCTCAACGCGACAAAGGCATCATGGCCATCGAGATCAGCCATGGCCATGTCTCGTCGGAATAGCGTTCCCGAGGATAAAGCACCCCATCGCGTCGAGCCGGATCGACGGCAATGCGATGCTCGGCAGAATCGACTCGATCAATGCGATATCGTCGCGCGCCATCGTATCGCCAGCAGACTGGCGGCGCTGTAGTCGGTTCTTGCGGCGCTGCAGATCGCTCTCCGCGATCGTCGTTGCAGCCTTGATCGCCTCCAAAACCCCCGGCTGTTCGGACACAGTCTGGCAGGCACCGTCACGCACACGCCGGCAAACCGCCGGGAACACGGCGGGATCGATGAACTCGGCAAGAATATGCGGCCGACTACCCAGATTGACGTCCGTGCCTAGTCTCCCACTGTGACCATCATAAGGTTTTGATAGGATCGCGAGCAGCGCAGGATCGACCACCTCATCGCCATTGATATCGACGAACAATGTCTGTGCGCTTTGCGCAAAATAACGCTGTGCCCGACGCGAGGCGGCAAGTTCGCCCCGCGACGGCGCCAACAGGTCAGCGATATCGATATTTGGCTCGATGATGAAGCAAAGTTTGAAGCCGATCCAGGCATCCCCGAGCCAGTCCGAAACAGTGCGGTGGGTAATGAATGCGGTGCCCCGATCGTCCCAGCGCGTAAATCGGGCCAGCACGTCTATTAGGGGGGTGCCAGGGCGCAGCAAGGTTACAGCGGCGCGGCGCGTCGCAATCCGCCGCTTCCAGCTCAACGGCTGGGTCTCATCGAGTTCAAGCTGCTGCTGCCACGGCAATCTCGGGATCAGCGTCTGCTTGGTAATGCTGAGCTTGAACGGATCCTCATCGGGCCAGGCGAATGGCTGCTTCTTGAATTGCAACGTGCCGATCAACCATTGATCGACACCAGCTTCCAGCTTGGCCTCGTCAGCCTCGGCTTCGTCCAACGCCTGGATAAACGTCTCGACGGGCTCCTCGGCCAGGGCGATGCGGTCGAGCGCGTACTGCTCGTCCTGCGACTTTCGCTCGTCGGCAATCTGGTTGCGGATGTTAGCAGCCATTGCGACCAGCGCATTGGGTCCCTTCATCAGCAGTTCTTCGAGCGCCTTAGTCTCGATTGCGTCCAGGAGGAACTGCACATCGCTGATTGACCGATGGAAAATCGACAGCCCCTCGGCCAGTATCATGTGCCAGGCCGCAAAGGGGCTGTCATCTTCATTCGAGGGCAGCAAGATCCGATGCCGGATGATGTTCTGGAGGCGGCCATAGCGGTCGAGACGACCGATGCGTTGTTCGAGTCGGGCGGCGCTCAGCGGCAGATCGAGATGTACGATCGCGTCGGCGAAGCTGAGATTTAGCCCCTCCTCGGCCGAGCGATCGACAATGAGGATCGCGGTAGCCGGCGCTTGTGCGAACAACGCCACGACATCCTTGCCGTCGTCAGGTCCGCCGCACTCGGCTAGGAGCAGGCAAACCGCTCCGTCAACCGCATCCCGCAGTGCGTGGTGAAACGCTGCCGCCGTCGCAGACGCTGTCGCAAAAACCACGATCTTGGGATGATCTACATCCACCCGCAGCGTCTTGATCAGGCGCCGCGTACTTTCGACCATTGTTTCGATTCGGTCGGCGTCGTTGTAATCAGCGGCCTGTTCCCGCAAGGCGTCTAGAATTTCGACCTCACCCAGGAACATTGGGCTTACAACTGCAAGCCAAACGCGCAGCGCATCGCCGCCTTCGGAAATTGCACCGAGCAACTGGCGATAGCGAGTGGCGAGTGGCGCGCATCCAACCTCGTTATCGACGAGTGAGTCGACCGCTGCCGACCGCCAGTCTTCAACCGTGGCGAGCAGCAAAGCTAGAACCTCGCTCGGATCGTCTTCGGTGCGAACATGAGTCAGCACGCCACTCTCGGGCCCTCGTGGCCGAAACTCCCAACCGACGGCGTCAGCTCTCCGCGAGCGGATCAGCCGCTGATGAATGCGATAGCTGTCAGCGACGTGTTGTTTTAGCGCCCCACACAGGTCGGAAAGCCGCTCGGGTGCCTCACGCGTTGCGGCGATCAGTTGCGGCGCCAGATTCTGCACCACAGGATCCTCGGGGAAACCGCGCACGAGTTCGGCGCCGCGTTGGCGCAGGACTAGGCCTGGGGCGTCCGGGTCGAGACTGAGGAGCAATCGGCCAATAGCTCGCCGTTGTTGGAGCTTCGCTCGGAATCCGGTCAGATCGTCGAGCGGATGAGTGAGTGGATCGAGCAGGTTAAGTAGCGCCAGAAATCGGTGCTCCTCGCCGAGCGGCGGTGTCGCTGAGAGCAGCAGCAGAACAGGCACATCGCGGGCAAACTCCTGCAAGCGCGCAGCCGACTGAGCGAGTGGCCCACCCACAAGCCCGACCAAATGGTGCGCTTCGTCGACGACCAGTACATCCGGCATTCGCCTGACGCGCGCGATCTCGGCATGCGAACAGCACTTAAATGGCTCGGTAAACTGATCGAGGCGCAGCTTTTCGTTGAGTTCGCGCCCCCATTGGTCACAGAGCGCGGGCGGGGCGGCGATAAGCACCTGAGTGTCCGGATTGTCGATCAAATGTTGGCGGATGATCAGCCCCGCTTCGATCGTCTTGCCGAGGCCAACCTCATCAGCGAGCAGATAGCGCTGTATCGGGTCGCTCAAGACACGGCGTACCGCGGCGACCTGATGTGGGACGAATTCGATTCCAGCCGATAGCAACGAGGTCAGGCCCTGCGCTGCGCTTGTGAGCGCGCGTAGGGGTGCTAATGCAGCTTGGCGTCGATCATGGAGAAACTGGCTTTCCGCTCCACCGGCCACAAGAATTTCGGCTGGGTCCTCCGGAGCATTCCATGGGCGGACGAAGAGGTCGATTTCGCTAACGTCGCGCTGTTGGCCATTTGGAAAGCGAATTTCGTAGGAGACAAGGCCGTTCTCTTGCCGCAGATAATCAGTAACCCGCCCGACGCGCATACGATCATTTTCGCGAACATAAGCCCGAGTTTGTGGGCTCAAGTAGGCACGCGCAATCTCAGAAGCAGCGCATTCAATAGACTGAATGCGCCGAAGCGAATGGAAAACGGAAATAGTGCAGCGCCCTTCAGCCGCCGCTTCTAGTTTCCCGACACCCCTGTGTCCGGGTAGTTGGACCAACATTCCCCTAAACAGTTTCTCAACCTCCACGGGCGAATCGCGCACCGTTAGCCCTTGGAGATATTCTAAAGGGGATGGCTGAAGTACCAACCAATAAAAAGGTCTACCCGTCCGTTTTGACTGCGAACTTGTACCACCCGGCACTGCGAAGTTCGCAGGCTGGGCACTCGCCGCAGCCAAATCCCCAGTCGTTCAAGGTTTGGCGATCGCCAAGGTAACAGGTGTGAGACTCGGCTCTGATCAGATTGACCAACTCTGCCCCTCCCAACTCGTCAGCAAGATGCCATGTTGCAGCCTTGTCGATCCACATAAGCGGTGTATGCAGCACAAACCGGTGCTCCATACCGAGATTAAGTGCCACCTGAAGTGCTTTGATCGGTCGTGTCCCATAGCGTGGTGTAGCTGACGGTGGTCACCGGCGATTGCCGGTT
>NZ_LSKN01000011.1:0-447 GCF_001557075.1 Methylobacterium sp. CCH7-A2 | reverse complement strand
CGAGCAGGATCGCGCCGACCAGTCGGGTGATGGCGGCCTCGGTGGGAAAGATGCCGACGACCTCGGTGCGGCGCTTGATCTCGCCGTTGAGGCGCTCCAGCGGGTTCGTGGAATGCAGCTTGGCGCGGTGCTGCGTCGGGAAGGTCATGTAGGCCAGCACGTCGGTCTCGGCTGTGTCCATCAGGGCGGCGAGCTTGGGGACCGTCGGCCGGAGTTGATCGGCGACCCTGCGCCATTGCTGGCTGGCGGCGGCCGCATCGTCCTGTGCGAAGGCGGTGGCGATGAAAGCCGAGACGACGCGGCGTCCTGAGCGGCCGGCATGGGCGAGCGCGTTTCTCATGAAGTGAACCCGGCACCGCTGCCAGGTTGCGGTCAGCACCTTCGAGACGGCCGCCTTGATGCCCTCATGGCTGTCGGAGACGACGAGCTTCACCCCGCGCAGGCCGC
>NZ_LSKN01000109.1:0-16523 GCF_001557075.1 Methylobacterium sp. CCH7-A2 | reverse complement strand
TCCTGATCATCCTCGCCTTCAACTTCCTCGGCGACGGCCTGCGCGACGCGGCCGATCCCTATCGCTGAGTAATGAGGAATTTGCCCCAACATGGAGATCT
Organism: Methylobacterium sp. CCH7-A2; assembly: GCF_001557075.1. NCBI lineage: Bacteria > Pseudomonadati > Pseudomonadota > Alphaproteobacteria > Hyphomicrobiales > Methylobacteriaceae > Methylobacterium > Methylobacterium sp. CCH7-A2. The sequence goes on along the minus strand of NZ_LSKN01000109.1, from coordinate 16,423 downwards.
GGCCGGACTCGCAATTACGTTCTGCGAGTCTTTTGCATTTCGCCAGTCCGCATATCAACCGGCCGAGAAGCGACGTCCATGCATTTGAACGTCGCGGGGACCGCCGATATTCGCGGGTCGCGCAACTCCGATGCGCCACGCGTGCTGATCTACAGCCACGATACCTTCGGCCTCGGCCATATCCGCCGCTGCCGCGCGATCGCCAACTCGCTGGTGGCGACCTACCCTCATATATCAGTGATCATCGTCTCGGGCTCGTCGGTGATCTCGAGCTTCCAGTTCGGCGACGGCGTCGACTATGTCCGCATCCCCGGCGTCGAGAAGCAGAGCGACGGCCGCTACGGCCCGCATCACCTCAATCTCGACCTTCACGACACCATCCGCCTGCGCACCGACATCATCAAGCAGGTGGTCCTCTCCTTCGACCCCGACGTCGTCATCGTCGACAAGGAGCCGATCGGCCTGCGGGGCGAACTCGTGCCGGCGCTCGACATCCTGCGCCGCCGCGGGGCCCGCATCGTGCTCGGCCTGCGCGACGTGCTCGACGAGCCGGCCAAGCTCCATGAGGAGTGGCGCCAGAGCGGGGCGCTCGATGCGCTCGGCCAGATCTATGACGACATCTTCGTCTACGGGCTGGAGAGCATCTACCAGCCGCTAGCCGGCCTGCCGAACCAGCATCTCTTCGCCCACAAGATCCGCTACACCGGCTATCTCAAGCGCGCCGTCCCGAGTCCGATGCCGCCCACCCGCTACCCGCGGATCACCAAGGGCCCCTTCATCCTGGTGACGCCGGGCGGCGGCGGCGACGGCGCCGGCGTGATCGACTGGGTGATCTCCGCCTACGAGGCCGATCCGACGATCGAACTCCCCGCGTTGATCGTCTTCGGCCCCTTCATGTCGCGCGAGCGCCGCAAGGACTTCGCCGAGCGGATCGCGCGCATTCCCAAGCTGGAAAGCCTCGGCTTCGAGCCGCGCCTCGAACTGCTGATGAACCGGGCCCATTGCGTGGTCGCGATGGGCGGCTACAACACCTTCTGCGAGGTGCTCTCCTTCGACAAGCCGGCGCTCATCGTCCCGCGGGTCAAGCCGCGTCTCGAGCAGGCGATCCGGGCGGAGCGGGCCGACCATCTCAAGCTGGTCGACGTCCTGCACGATCCCCAGGAGAACGGCGAGGGCGAGCGCGATCCGCTGGTGATGGCGCGCGCGCTGCACGGCCTGCCGCGCCGCATGCCGCCCTCCCAGGCCTTCGTTCCGAGCCTGCTCGACGGCCTGCCCGCGATCAGCCAAGCGCTCGCCGACGATCTATCTGCGCAAGGGAGCAGAAGGCTGCGCGCTTGATCTGATCCGCGCGAACGACTTCATTGCTCGGATCGACCAGTTTCCTCGAACTCCGCGCCACGCTTCGAACCGTGGCTCGAGCGTCGCTCGGAATTGATTACCGAAGCTGCAGACGTCCACCGATTAGTGAGCCGTCCAACCGCCATCGACGGGCAGCGCCGAGCCGGTGATGGAAGCGCCCAGTCCGGAAGCCAGGAAGGCTGCCAATCCGCCGATTTCCTCGACCGTGGCGAAACGCTTGTTTGGCTGTGAGGCCAACAGCACGTCGCGCACGACCTGATCGCGCGGGATGCCGTGCGCGATGGCCTGCTCGTCGATCTGCTTTTCGACGAGGGGCGTCCAGACATAGCCGGGGCAGATTGCGTTGGCCGTCACGCCGAATTCCGCGCCTTCCAGCGCGATCGTCTTGGTAAAGCCGATCAGGCCGTGCTTGGCGGCGACATAGGCCGACTTGAACGGCGATGCGACGAGGCCATGCGCCGATGCAATATTGATCACTCGGCCATAGCCGTTGGCTTTCATGGCACCGAAGACAGCCCGCGTTGCGTGGAAGGCCGCCGACAGATTGAGCGCGATGATCGCGTCCCAGCGATCGACCGGAAATTCCTCGATCGGCGCAACATGCTGAATCCCCGCGTTGTTGACGAGAATATCGACCCGGCCAAAGACGTCGACTGCATTGTTCATGAGATCGGCGACGCCGACGGGATCCATCAGATTGCTGTCGTCATAAAACACTTCGACGCGATGTGTCTCCGCGAGTTGACGCCGGGTCTCTTCGACCGCGCCTGCATCTCCTAGTCCGTTGATCATGACGCTGGCGCCCGCCTTGGCCAGGGCCGCGGCGATGCCAAGCCCGATGCCGCTGGTCGAACCCGTCACAACGGCGATCTTGCCGGCGAGATCGGCGGCCACCGGCGATTTGAGAACGTCAACTGGAGGGAGCGAGTTCATCTGGAGTCTTTCTCATCTGGTCTGGCCGAATTCATCCAGATAGTGCCAAGAGCTCGGCAATCACGGAAATACCCCTTCGCTTTCAGATTGATAGGCGGCTGCTATGGCGATTGGGATTGCGCCGGACGCCCCTGCGAGGCAGCATTGTGCAGCCATGATCCAGCGTCTGCTTTCCGACCGACTGTCGTATTTGCAAAGCCGGCACGCCAGAGAGCGCCGGCATGTCGCCGGCGCCTATGACCGCATGGTCGCAACGCTGGCGGCTCGCGGCGTCGCAGCGGGCGCTATTGGCGTCGGCGATGTGATCCGTCCTTTCGCGCTGCCAAATGCCTCGGGGCGCATTGTCAGTTCCGCCGATCTCCTCGCTTCAGGTCCGATCGTCCTGAGTTTCTACCGCGGGTCCTGGTGCTTCTTTTGCGAGAGCGAGTTGACGGCGCTGCGCGATGCTCATGCCGACATCACCGCGGCCGGTGGGCAAATCGTTGCGATCGCTGGCGAAGCTGGCGGCCGAACGGCCGCTACGAAGCGTGATTTCGGCCTGCCGTTCGAGGTTTTGTGCGACCTCGACCTCGGCGTTTCCCTCGATTTCGGTCTGGTGTTCGCGGTCAATGACGAGGTGCAGACGATCTACGCGGAGATCGGTCTCGATCTTGCCCGGTGGAACGCCAACGACTCATGGTTCTTGCCGATCCCAGCGACCTATGTGGTGCGGCAGGACGGCCGGGTGATGGCCGCGCATGTCGATCCGGATTTCCGCAAACGCATGGAGCCTGCCGATATCGTTACAGCGCTGCTGGCGATCGAGCGGCAACGCTGACACCTTCGCTCGATCCGCTGAGTTCTTTGCGTCATGCCGTCATCGCGTGCGGCGCCGCTGCCCTGGCTGTTTCGGTTACCCAGTCGCGGCTCCGGGCCAGCCGCAGACAGGCGTCTGTCGCGGTCGCAAACGGGCGGCCCGCAACGATGGCCACCACGACCTGTCTGACGGTGTCGGATTCGGCGAGGTCTCGCGCGACGAGCCCTTCGATTAGCGGCATGTTCGCGGGCAGAAAGCCGCAACCGAAGCCGGAACTGACGAGACGCTGCAATTGGTCTGCGCCATGGACCTTGTGCCGACACCGCAGATCGATGTTGGACGAGGCGCAGAACGTCTTGAAGCGTTCGAGATCGGGGCAGTCGATCGGCGCGACGATGTCGAGGCCCGCAAGCGCGGAGATTGGGACTAGGGCGAGGCTCGCCAAGCTGTGATCTGCCGGCATGATCAGCCGAAAGGTTTCACGAAACAGGATCCAGCTTCTCATCCTGTCGGGCAGTTCTTGCGTGTCACTCAGGAAGATGAGATCGAACGAGCCGTCCAGCGCGCGGTTGATCAGATCCTTGTTGGGCAATTGCGCGAGCGTGAGTTCGAAGCCGCTGACGAAGGCTTTCAGACCTTCGAGAAGGCCGATCAGCGTCTTCGACGAGATCGTCTCGCTGAGCCCGATCCGCAGCGGTGCCATCTCACCCTTGCTGACGTCACGGGCCAGGTCCTGGGCTGCCTGAGCGGCCGTGAAGGTCCGTTCGAGATGTGGCAGCATCAGCCGGCCGAGTTCGGTCAAATGCGTGTGTTGCCGTTCGCGATGCAGCAAGAGCCCGCCGAGTTCAGTCTCCAGCTTCTGGATCGAACGCGTCAAAGACGGCTGCGTGACGTTGCACTGCTCGGCGGCGCGCGTGAAATTGAGCGTGCGCGCGACCGCCAGGAAATACCGTATTTGGTGCATTTCCAAGGCGCTCTCCGTCTGCGGTTCGCCTTACGCCAGCCAGGCGCGAGGCGGCGAGCGCGCACAGGGCAGGATGCAGGATCGCCCCAGCGGCTTTTCAGGTCTCCTTTACAATTGGCCGGAGTTTGAAGGCAAGCAGCGCGGCCAAGGCGAGCGACATGCCGATCCCAGCGACACAGGCGCTCCAGCCGAACCGATCGAAGATCTGCCCCAGCACGGCGCTTCCCGCCAGGCCGCCAGCGAAGTAGCTGGCCAGATAGAGCCCGCTTGCAGCGCCGCGATCGCGCTTCGCGGCCCGGCCGACGAGTCCGGTCGCGACAGCCTGGGCCGCGAAGGTTCCGACCGCGACGAGCACGAGACCTGCCAGAACCGTCGGCAGGTTCGAAACGACCAACAATGGCAGCCCTGTTCCCGCCAATGCCAGAGACAGCCAGAGCGCTCCGACCGGCCCGATCCTGCGCGCCAGCGCGCCGGCGAGCAACGTGGTCACGATCGAGGGCGCAAAGACAAAATAGACGAGACCAACCTGCATCATTCCCAGCGACAACGGAGCCGCGACCAGGACGAAATTGACGTAGGTGAAGGTGCCTATGAAGGCGAAGAGGATCAGAAATCCGATGGCGAAGCTGGCGCGCAGGCCGGGGTTTGCCAGATGAGCGGCGACCGCCTCGAACGCCGATCCCGCCGGCCGGGCAACGCCGGCCATCTCCTGCGTGCGCGCGATGAAGCCGAACGCCATCACCGCGCCCACCAGGTTCAACGCCGCGAAGACATAGAAGGTAATGTTGAGCCCGAAATGATCGGTGACGGCCGACGACATCAATCGTCCGATGAGATTGCTCGCGACATTGCCCGCGATATAGGCCGCGAAGGCCGACGCGCTGTCATCGGCGCTGTAATGCTCGCCGAGATAGGTCAGCATCAGGGTGAAGGCCGCGGCCATACACACGCCCTGGAGGACACGAAGGACCGCGAACGAAGACAGGTCGGGAGCGCCGGCGAGCAGCATCGTCGGCACAGCCAATAACGCGAGGCTGACGACGACGCCCCATCGGCGGTCGATGCGCTGGCTGAGAAAGGATGTCGCCAGACTGGAGACAGCCATGCCCAAAGTGCTCGCATTAACAGCGAGGCCCATTGCCGCCGGGCCAACGCCGTAACGCTGGCTCAGCGACGGCAGCACCGCCTGCATTGCGAAGAGATCGATCAGGGTCAGGAACGCCATCGTGGCGATCATGAATGCGCGTTGGAGGCTGCCTTCGCGCATTGTCCCCGCTCGGCCTTGATCGACCATCTGCGGCATCGGTCCGGTCATCGGGTTCATCCCAACTCGTTCATGCATGAGCGCCCGACAAGCGCGCGTTAGCCCGCGGCCGTCCCGAGCGGTGGCGTCGATTCATGCAGATGGAAGCCTTCCAGCGCATCGACTTCCTTCTCCCAAGGCGCCTCTTCGAGGATGCGCATGGTGTCGGCATAGCCGGCGGACCAGCGCGCCTTGATGCCGGATGGGCTGAAATCGATGTCCTTGGTATGGTCCTCATTGCCGAGCTGCGGCGCCAGCAGACGCACGACATGCATCTGAGTGACGCAACCATAGCCAGCAAGGGCGCGAATCGCGGCGCTCTTGCGCTGCTCCTCCGGCAGCATTCCGGCCAGATCGGCGATGATGTGACGCAACTTGTGAATCTGCTTCTGTCGCGCGATGTGGCTGACGGCGCGGCTCGAATACTGGATGTCTTTTTGCCGGTTCATCACCTGCCAGATCGATTCCGGCTCATCTCCCTTTGGATTCCAGACGTGTACTGCGAAAATCAGCGAATTGCGGCGCGGATTGTCGTCGAAAACCGCCTCGACTGGCGTGTTCGAGAGAACGCCGCCGTCCCAGTAGAGTTCGCCGTCGATTCTGACGGCGGGAAAAGCCGGAGGCAGCGCGCCTGACGCCATGACGTGCCGAACGGTCAATGCCGTTTCGCGGCTGTCAAAATAGCGCATCTCGCTGGTCCGAACATTCGCCGCACCGACCGTTAGCCGCACGCCATACTTGTTCATGCCTTCGAAATCGACAAGTTCGTTAAGCGTCATCTCCAAAGGCCGAGTCGAGTAATAGCCGGCGGCATCAGGCGCGAGCCTGGTCTGCATCCCGAGGAAAGCGAGCGGGTTGGGCTTGAAGAACCCGCCCAGGCCGTTGGTTATCGTCGACCAGTTCGGCAAGCTCCGACCGATCCAGGGCAGGCCGGACATAAAGTCGAGCGCAGGGTCCTGCGCAATCCGCTGCCAGAACTCCTTCAGGCGGCCGAGACGGTCTTCGGGCGCATTGCCGGCGATCAATCCCGCATTGATCGCACCGATTGAAATCCCGATGACCCAGTCGGGTTCGATGCCAGCCTCGTGCATGGCCTCGTAGACGCCGCCCTGATAGGCGCCAAGTGCACCGCCGCCCTGCAGGACAAGCACGATCTGCCCAGCCTCAGGTCGCTTCCGGGATTTGGGCGCGTCAGCAGAACCGGATTTATCGCCGCCCTTGCCGGATGTGTTTGAAATGCTGCGGAGTTTGTCCATTTTTCGGCTCTTTTCTCGCGATGCGGCCTGCGGCCGCCAGGTTTGAACATTCGTGTACAGTAAATTTTGAATTAAATTCTTTATGTATTCAGATTTGACAGGTAATTCTATGATATATGGATCGCATATCCGGCTGATGTATTACCCATAGATCCTTCTGGTACTGTCAATAATTTGTTGATGCCCCTGGAATTGCTTCTGGGGCGTCCGGTTCTGGCGGCTTCGGGGCGTTGATCCGTTTGAGTTTCGGCGGCAAATGATGCGGCTGCATCCCTGAGGTGCCACCGCTTCTGAGACCCCCGACGCTCGCCGGCCGGGCAGGCCGTGAGGCCCGGCAGGCTGGCGATGAGAACCGCCGTGACCGGGCCCGCCCTTGCCGCCAAGTGAGGTCGCATCCCGATGCCGACAACGCCGGGACTACATGTCCATATCGGCCATGTCCTTGTACTCCGGCGGAATGACGTCCGCAGAGAGAACGATCGCCTCACTGTTCGTCCTGTTCTCCCACCAGTGTCCGACGAAAGGACCAAACTCGGCGGTCCAGTCGCCCTCGCGATGCACGATCGGCTCTGAGCAGAACGAATTGTGCTCCCACAGTTCGCCCTTGAGCATGTAGACGATCGAGGGACGGTCGTCGTGATAATGGGTCGGGACGAAACCTCCAGGTGCGATCGTCAGACGGCGCATCCGCAGGAACAGGTTGCCGACGCCGCGCCATTTTTCGAGATGCACTTCCGACAGCGTCTGCCGCTTCAGGAATTTTTCCGGAATGTTGGCGAGGTCGCGAGGCTTGGCGAGTTTGCTCGTCTCGTTGCAGCCGGCGGCTTCGGCGGCCTGCGCACCGATGAGCGACACCGCTGCGCCTGCGGTGGCCGCGCGCAGGGCGTCGCGGCGCGAAAACTTGGGAATCATCGAAAATCTCCTCATCATGGCCGGATGGCTCGATCCGATCCAGCAGTGACAGGATCGAGGTTGCGGCTGCGATGCGGAAATGCCGAATTCCTTTGCTTTCGATAGCTGCTGACTATGTGACCAAAATCGAAAGAAGCACCAACGCAGGCGGAAAGGATCGCAGCGCTAGTCTAGTGACCTGCAAACGCCGGTCGTAGCTGTTTGCGGGATGGCTGTGGCGTGCTTGGCGACGATTGTGGCCTTTGATCTGGGGCGCCCACCATAGCGAAGCGGCATCGAAAGCAGAGCTTTTCAGCATTAGCGCCGAGCACCGGCGACGCCGATAGAGATGCCGCAGCAAAGTTTGGCCGATGCCGGTTTTTGATCCGTGCAAGAGGACGTGATGCTCCAGAAACTGATCGTGATCGTTGTTTTGAGTCTGGGCCTTAGCGGCCATGTCCGCGGCGAGACGCAGCTCGAAGCCGATATCAAAGGGCTCTACGATACGTTCCTGACCGCACAGAACGCGCGTGATCTGGTGCGTGTTCGTGACACGCTGTGGGAATCGCCCGGATTTGTCTGGATCAGCGATGGCAAGGCCTTCTGGGGCCGCGATGCGCTGATCGAGCGCATGAGCGCCTTTCAGCAAGCTGAAATCTGGTCGGTGACGCCAGACAAAACGCGATCCCGTGTGGTGGAGGTCAGCCCTGTCAGCGCGTTTCTCTATCAGCCCTTACGCCTGACCCTGGGGCCAAAGGCAGACGCAAAGACGATCGATTTTCTGGTCAACGTCCTTTGCGTCAAGACGCCACAGGGCTGGCGGGTGGCGGCTCTTTTCACCACGGAAGAGAACCCGAACTGAACCATATCGATTTCGGCCGAGAAACCTTCATCGACAGCTGCGCTGCTGTGATCGCGTTGTGAGCGACGCGGAGGTCTCGACCTGAAACGTCACATGGCTCTGGTAGGAGGTTCCTTAAAAAATCCGCATATACTGATGTGAGGCAAGATTTTGACCAAACCCAAGCCTGATGCCTACGATAAAAAGATCGGCCTTGTGCTGCAGGGCGGCGGGGCGCTCGGCAGCTACCAGGCTGGCGTCTATGAGGGGCTGGCGGCCTCTGGTTATCTGCCCGACTGGGTCGCTGGCATCTCTATTGGCGCCATAAACGGTGCGATCATCGCCGGCAACGCGCCTGAGCACCGGGTCGAAAAGCTGCACCAGTTCTGGGATGGCGTCACGAAGCCGGCGGGTTTGGCGTTTCCGCCCTTTCCAGCCGCCGCCGATCGGCGCTGGCATGCCGCCAGCGCCCTGCTTTTCGGGCAGCCGGGGTTTTTCGCGCCCCGGCCGATGAGCGACTGGTTCGGCACGCCGCTCAGCTTTTACGACACCGGCGCGTTGCGCAGTACACTTGAGAAATTCGTCGATTTCGACCGGATCAACACTGGCGAGACCCGCTTCAGCGTGGGGGCCGCCAATGTCCGTAGCGGCGACTTCGCCTATTTCGACAGCCGCGAGATCACGATCAGGCCCGAGCACGTCATGGCGAGCGGGGCGCTGCCGCCGGGTTTTCCGCCGGTCGAGATCGACGGCGAGCACTATTGGGATGGCGGACTGGTCTCCAATACGCCGCTGCAATATGTGCTCGACTACGTGCCGCGGCGCAGCCGGCTGACCTTCCAGGTCGATCTGTTCAACGCCGCGGGGCCTTTGCCGCATGACCTCGACAGCGCCATCGAACGCGAGAAGGATATCCGCTATTCGAGCCGCACCCGCACCGCGACCGACATGTATCGCGTCATTCACGACGTGCGTCACACCATCAACAGCCTCCTCGAAAAGCTCCCAGAGGAGCTGCGCGCGAGCAAGGAGGCGCAATGGCTCTACGCCTTCGGCTGCGTGACGCGGATGGACATCGTCCGGCTGAGCTACCGACCCGACGAACCGCAGGGTCAGGCGAAGGATTATGAATTCGGTCCAACCACCATGGCGGCGCGCTGGGCTAAAGGCTTGAGCGATGCCAAAATGGTGCTCAGCTCCAGTCCCTGGCTCGAGCCGATGCAGGATGAGACCGGAGCGCGCGTCTTCGACTTGCTCGATCCTGACGCAGCCGAGCACGCCCAGACCAGCCTGCTGCGCGCAGGCGACGCGGCGACGGCGAAAAAGCGCTAAGGCAGACCAGCATGATCGCCGCTCAGTTCATCGTCGCCCTTGGTCAGGCCTGGTTCGCCACAGGCGCGATCGTTGGCCTCGCCTTCCTGCTCTTCGGGATCGAGCGGCTGGACTCCTCGGCCCGCGGCGCCTACGGCTTCCGGCCGCTGCTGCTCCCGGGACTGGCGCTTCTCTGGCCCTATGTCCTGCTGCGCTGGGCGGCAACTTACCGGTCGAAAGTCTGACGCCGATGCGGCAAGCCCATAAGCGGATGCACACGGTGATCTGGACGGCGCTGGCGCTGATCCTGCCGCTGGTCCTCGCAACCGCGTGGTCACTGCGTCAGCACAAGCTGCCCGAGCAGCCCTCGCAGCGGTTGAGCGTGTTGCAACATGGCGGCCTCGCATGAGCGTCGCTTATCATCCCGTCGGCTGGACGCGCAGCAAGATTGTTTATGACGCCGTGCTGCTCGCGGGCGTGGCTATCTATCTGCTGTGTTTTCTCCGGTTCGCGCCCCGTGTGCGTGCGCCCGGAACGCTGCTCGACGACCAGTCTCTCGCGATCAAGGCCTATGGCAGTTGCGCCTTTATCCTGCTGAGCCTGGTCCTCATGATCGGGCCGCTCGCCCGGCTCGATACGCGCTTCCTGCCACTACTCTACAACCGCCGGCATTTCGGCGTGATCACTTGTACCATCGCCGCCGCGCACCTGCTGGCGGTGTTGAACTGGTACTTTGCCTTTAGCCCTCTCGACCCTTGGGTCGCGTTGTTTTCAACCGATGCGAGCTATGGCGATCTGCGCGGGTTCCCGTTTATCCCCTTCGGCTTTCTGGCTTTCGCGATCCTGCTGTTACTGGCCGCGACGAGCCATGATTTCTGGCTGAACTTCCTGTCGCCGCCGGTCTGGAAGGCGATCCATATGGCCGTCTACGGGGCCTATGGCCTGGTGGTGGCGCATGTCGCTTTCGGGGCGCTGCAGGACGCGCGCGATACTGGCCTCCCGCTGCTGGTCGGCGCGAGCGCGGCGGCGCTGGTCGGCCTGCATCTGGCAGCGGCCTGGCGCGAGCGAGCCAGGGATCGGCAGGCCACGACTGGAACCGACGATCCAGCCTGGGTCGTGGTCGGCCCGGTCGCCGAGCTGGTCGAAGGGCGTGGCCTGGTCATTTCCTTGAGCCATGGTGAATCGGTCGCGATTTTCCGCGACGGACGCGGTATCGCAGCCATCAGCAATCTCTGCGCCCATCAGAACGGACCACTCGGCGAGGGGCGCATCCGCAACGGCTGCGTGGTCTGCCCCTGGCATGGTTATGAATATCGCTTGCGCGACGGCTGCGCTCCGGCGCCGTTCACGGAGCGGGTGGCGACCTATCGGCTGAAACTTGACGGTGCGACCCTGCTCCTGGATCCGCGCCCGAACCCGCTCGGCACGCCGGTCGAGCCAGTCGAGATCCCAAAAGCGACCGTGACGCCGATGGAGCCGGCATGACGCAATCTGTCGAGAACGATGAGTTTTTCGTCGGCTGGAGCAACCGGCTCGGCCGTCGGCTGCGGTTTTTTCTCTGCGCGTCCGCGCTCGTCTTCGTCGCCGGGCTAGGCTTGCTCGGCTTTGGCTTGGGCGCGGGCGCCGACGATCCCGCCGCAGGCCTGCTTCGTCTCGGTGAACGCGATGCCGCCGGCGGTCCGGTTCGTCCGGAAGCCTGGGGCGGCGAGCAGGTCCTGCGCGGCTATCTCAGCACGATCGGCTATCCAATGCTGCATCTGGGGTCGGACGCGGCCCATCCGCGCGGCAGGGTGCTGCTGCTGTCGGGCGACGGCAAGCGCGGTGCTGATGTTCCGCACGCCGCCGGGCCGGTCGAATTGCGAGGCAGCATTCTGCGCCGGGGCAGCCTTGAAATGCTCGTTGTCGATGGAAAGGCGCGACCGCTGGCGGATGACGCCGCCGGCATTCCGCCGGCTCCGCGCGAGAAACTTGGCCGCTGGCGCATAGCCGGCGAAATCTGTGACGGCAAGTGTTACACGGGCGCGATGCGGCCGGGCTCGGGCCTCGCCCACAAGGCTTGCGCCAATCTCTGCCTGATCGGCGAAATTCCGCCCGTTTTCGTCACGTTTGCGCCCGTCGCCGGCAGCTTCTATCTCGCGCTGGCCAACGCCGATAGCGGTCCCCTGCCGGCGCGGCTGCGCGATCTCGTCGCGATTCCGATCACGCTTGAAGGCGAAGTCGAGCGCGTCGGCAACATGCTGGTGTTTCTTGTCGATACTGCCGTGGCGAAACGACTGTGACGCCAGCCATCCTCGCCCCGCTGCTGGCGACGCTGCTGGCCTTCGCCGTCGTCTGGCTCACTCTCGCCAATGTCGCCCCGCTGATCGCGCTCGCGGGCGTGGGCGAACTCGACCTGCTGCTGCGCGTCTGTCTCGTCTTCGTGGTGCTCGGGCTGTTCGAGCGCCTCGCGCAACGCCTACTTGTGCACCGTCACACTACCTGAGCGCGTCAAAACCAACGGATCCAGCCATGTCAGATACTTCGCCGATCATCATAGTCACCGGCGCGGCCGGTAATGTCGGTCGAGCTTTGTTGACGACCTTGGCCGGGCGCGGACACTGCATTGTTGCGGTCGATCGCGAGGCTGCGGCCATGGCCGAGATCCTGGCGCCGTTCGGCGGCGAAGACCGCCATCTCGTGCTGGCCGATCTGGATCTGTTCGATCCGACTGCCTGCGCGGCGGCCGTGAAGGCCGCGCTCGCGCGCTATGGCCGGATCGATGGCTTGGCGCACACCGTCGGCGGCTTCGACATGGCGCCCGCCGCCGACAGCGGTCCCGAGCTCTGGGACCGGATGTACCGGCTGAACGTGCTGACTACCTTGAACATGTTCCACGCGGTTCTGCCACCGATGCGCGCTGCCGGGCATGGCAGCCTCGTCGCCATCGGCGCCGGCGCGGCCATCAAAGCCCCGTCGGGTCTCTCGGCCTATGCCGCCGCCAAAAGCGCCGTCCACCGTCTGGTCGAGAGCTTTGCCGACGAGCTGAAATCCGCCGGCGTCCGAGTCAACGCCGTCCTGCCCAGCATAATCGACACGCCACAGAACCGTGTCGCGATGCCCGGTGCTGACCACGCGTCCTGGGTCCGTCCCAAGGAAATTGCCGACGCGATCGCCTTCCTGCTGGACAGGGACGCTAGCGGCATCACCGGCGCCTTCATTCCCGTGACGGGGCGAGTTTGAAGCCAGCGGCGAACCGCCAAGATCCCTAAGATGGATGCAAGAGAATCGGGGCGAAGACATATTGAACCCGTCCTGCATACCGAGGCGAAGACAGAGATGGTGCGAGATCGCTGAATGAAGCCCTGCGTCAAGGCCTCTGCCGTATTTGCGTTCATCGCTGCGCTTACTGGCGCCGATGCAGTCCTTGCACAAGACAGCGGCGCGCCGCCAAGCACCGGCCTTATCATCAGGCTCACAGCCCTCATCAGCGCGTTCTGGACCACCATCGGCCCGATTGTTGTAGCACTGCCCAGCGTTCCGGCCGAGCTTATCCGCGTTGCGACCGCGATCGCGGCAAGCCCCGGATTCGCTATCGACCTGGCGAAGGTAGGGCCGGCCTGCGCACTGATTTTCCTCGTCGCGGCCCTGCCGCCTCGGATGTCGCGCCCACTTCCCGCCGGTTCCAGCCACGATGCGCGACTAGCAGAGATCATGCGCCGCTTCGCTCATGATATCGTAGGTGCACTCGCCGCATGCCTTCTCGCGGTGCTGTTTTCCGAACTTGCGTTCGATCCGGCTGTCGCCAGCGGGCAGCTGGCCCGCGCGGTGCTAGATTTCACGCTGCTGTTCCGGCTCTCGCTGATGGTCCCTGCTATTTTGTTCCGCCCCGGCGAGTCCAATCTGCGTTTGCTGCGTGCTCATGATCGACAGATCGCGCAGGCCCGGCCGGCGCTGGTTGCAGCGCTCGGCGTCGGTATCGGTTTTCCAGCGTTGATCCCGGTCTGGCTTGGGAACGGGATGGACTGGATGGCCGGCCAGGCGCTGGCGGTCATTATGGGAATGATCGCCGCGAGCCTCGGCTTCCTTGCGGTTCGGCGCTTCCTGTCGCCCGTTCCCGGTCTCTGGCCGCGGTGGCGCCGGTTTGCGGGCTTTGGCGCCATTGGTTTCTGGCTGACCTGGAGCTATGGCGTCATCGCGCTCGACTTCCCCTTCTTCTTCGCTGTCATCAGGGTTGGAGCGGTCGCTACACTGGGGCTGATGGCCGAACGTTTCGTCGTTGTTGCGCTGCGCACCGCGCGGGTGACGGGCCAAGGTAGAGTTGGTCGGTTCTGGCTTCAGTACGGAGCGCCGATGAGGCGCGTCGTCTTTGCGCTCAGCCTCGCCGGCATCGTCGTCGTCGTGGTCGGGTGGGCCGCCGAAACAGGACCGGACTGGCTCGGCCCTGGCCGGCTGGTCATGCTGAGCGCCCGTATCGTAGAGGCGCTGGCGGCATTCCTCATCGGCTATTTGCTTTTCGAGGGCGTGAGCGCCTGGCTTACCGCGCGTTTTGTGCCGCCGTCGCGCGCGTCGCAACTCCTCGCAGACGAAGATGAGCCCACGCCGGCCTCGCGGCTGTCGACGGTCGTGCCAGTCGCGCGTGGCTTTCTAGCCGCGCTGATTCTCGGCGTCTCGGCGCTGGTTGCCCTCGCGACGCTCGGCCTCGACACGACGCCGCTGCTCGCCGGCGCCGGGATTTTCGGCTTGGCGATCAGCTTCGGCTCGCAATCGCTGGTGCGCGACGTCGTCGCCGGCATCTTCTTCCTCGTGGACGACGCCTTCCGTCTCGGCGAGTACATCGAGACCGGCAAGCTCAAGGGCTCGGTCGAGCGAATCACGCTGCGCTCCATTCAGCTGCGGCACCAGAACGGCCAGGTTCACACCTTGCCCTTCGGCCAGCTCGGCTCGGTAACCAATTTCAGCCGCGACTGGGTGACGATGAAGTTCAACCTCAGGCTGGCGCGCAACGTCGATATCGAAACCGTGCGCAAGACCGTGAAGCGCATCGGCCAGGAGTTGCTGGTCGATCCCGAACTCGGGCGCGAGTTCATCCAGCCGCTCAAGCTCCAGGGGATCGCCGACATTCTTGAAAACGCGCTGGTGCTGCGCTTCAAATTCACCGTCAGGCCAGCCAAGCCGACGGTGGTCCAGCGCGAGGCGTTGAAGCGCATCGTGCGGGTCTTCGCCGAGAAAGGCATCGCGTTTGCTGCCAATACCGTCTTTGTCGAGAGCCGCGAGGATGATGAGCGTTTGCGAGAGGCCGGCGCCCATGTCGCCGCGCCGACGGCGCTGTCACCTTCTGTCTCTTAGAAACCGGCGCAGCTACGCTTCCTCATTCTACCCCGTGTCCGAGTCGATGCCGGGCGGCACAGACCGCAGCATCGAGCGGCCGCGGATCATGGCTCTGGTTACAGTGCGGCCAAGCCAGCCGCGCCATCGCTAAACGGCGGGTCGGCCTGCGCGAGCGTCTGAATGGACAGCGCTGCCTCGCCTGACCACGGCGTCCGCATCGCTTCGTGAAGAAGGGCGCCGACTGCGGCGGAGTGCGGCCGGCCGCGCACGGTGACGAGGTTCACGATCCGAAAAAGCGAAGGCGAGGCGAGCGGCCTTGCCGCGACCAGAGCCGCGCCGATCGAATTCCTGCCGAGTAACCCGAAGCCCAATCCACCCGACACCATGGCCAGGATCCAATCGTCGCGGTCGCTGCGATAGACCGTCTGGAAATCAGCCCCGAGCTCGTCGAAGAAGCCATCGATCGAGCAGTCATGTTCGCACTGCGTACGCTGGACGAATTTCTCGTCTTTAAGGTCGAGAAGGCCAATTTGTGATTGTGCAGCCAGAGGATGAGAGGGTGGCAAGATCACGCATAGCTCTTCTTTGAACAGGCGCAGATACTTTAGTCGAGGGTCGGAGCGGCCGCTTGGCTGGCAGGAGATGATGACTTCGACCAGACCGTCGCACAACATGTCCTGCAGGTCGGCGGCCGGCGAATCCACGATCTCCAGCTCGATATGGGGGTGCCGCTCCTGCACCGCGCTCAGCAGGCCGATCAGGTTCGTTGGAGCAAGCGTGCACATCACACCGACCTTCAGCCGCATCTTGCTCTGCGCCGTCATATCCTGGGCGGCAAGTCTGACGTTGTGAGCTTGATCCCAGATCTGCGTCAGATAAGGCAGCACGGTCCGGCCGAGTTCAGTAAGCTTCGGCGCCTGCCGATCGCGGTGGAACAACGCCCCGCCAAACTCGAATTCGAGCAGCTTGATGGCGCGCGTCAGCGAAGGCTGCGTTACATTGCAGGCGGCGGCGGCGCGGGTGAAGTTCAGTTCGCGCGTAAGTGCCAGGAAATACCTGACCTGATGCATCTCCATGGTTGAACCCTCGCTCGATCAAACGCCAGCCACAGTCCGCCGGGACCGGGTCGGCTCTAGCCAGATGGACGAAGCCGCAAGCCAGCCAGACCATCCAGCAGAGACGCTTGCAGTATCACCTGCAGGCCGCCTAACCTCAAACCCAGATGAGGCAGAGTCTCTGTTCCTGACATACCGAGACGGTCTCAAATCATTTGACGACGGACACGCCGCACGGCCAAGCGGATCTTCGAGCGCCCGCGCGACGAGCATGGCTTTGCGGGCGGCTAATCCAGATCCTCGACCGGCGCCGAGACGTCGGACAGCCGGCGGCCGTCAGGGGCGAAGGACAATCTCGCTGGTGCCCTTCGGCAGGAAGACGGGGCCTTCATAGAGCAGGTTGCGAT
>NZ_LSKN01000108.1:0-15792 GCF_001557075.1 Methylobacterium sp. CCH7-A2 | reverse complement strand
AGGAGAAGCTGCGCTTCGCCATCCGCGAAGGCGGCCGCACCGTCGGCGCCGGCGTCGTCGCCAGCATCATCGCTTGAACAGCGTTTTCGTGAGGGCGTGGGCCCTGCCGGGCCTCCGCCCTTTCACGTCACGAGGAAGATAAGACCATGAACGGTCAGAACATCCGGATCCGCCTCAAGGCGTTCGACCACCGCATTCTCGACGCTTCGACGCGCGAGATCGTGTCGACCGCGAAGAGGACGGGCGCTCAGGTCCGCGGCCCCATCCCGCTGCCCACGCTCATCGAGAAGTTCACGGTCAACCGCTCGCCCCACATCGACAAGAAGTCGCGCGAGCAGTTCGAAATGCGGACCCACAAGCGGGTTCTCGACATCGTCGACCCGACCCCGCAGACGGTCGACGCCCTCATGAAGCTCGATCTCGCCGCCGGCGTCGACGTCGAAATCAAGCTCTGATCCGTTTTAGCCGGGTCCTCTGTCTCCCGCATGTCGGCGGGATGGTCATGACCCCAAGGGAAGGTATGCACCGATGCGTTCCGGTGTGATTGCACAGAAAGTCGGGATGACCCGCATCTTCACCGATGCCGGCGAACATATCCCGGTCACCGTGCTGAAGCTCGATAACTGCCAGGTCGTCGCTCACCGCACGATCGAGAAGAACGGCTACGTCGCCGTGCAGCTCGGCACGGGCACTGCCAAGGTCAAGAATGTCTCGAAGGCCGAGCGCGGCCACTTCGCCGTCGCGAAGGTCGAGCCGAAGCGCAAGGTCGTCGAGTTCCGTGTCAGCGACGATGCGCTGATCCCGGTCGGCGCCGAGCTGACGGCGGATCACTTCGTCGTCGGCCAGTTCGTCGACGTCAGCGGCACGACCACCGGCAAGGGCTTCGCCGGCGGCATGAAGCGCTGGAACTTCGGCGGTCTGCGCGCCACCCACGGCGTCTCGGTCTCGCACCGCTCGATCGGTTCGACCGGCGGCCGTCAGGACCCCGGCAAGACCTTCAAGAACAAGAAGATGCCCGGCCATCTCGGTGCCGAGCGCGTCACCACGCAGAACCTGCGCGTCGTCCAGACGGATGCCGAGCGTGGCCTGATCCTGGTCGAGGGCGCCGTTCCCGGCGTGGCCGGCGGCTGGATCCATGTCCGCGACGCCATCAAGCGTCCGCTTCCGAAGGATGCGCCGCTGCCGGGCAAGTTCCGGTCCGCCGGCGAGGCGACCGCTGAGGCTCCTGCGGCCCAGGCTGAGGAGAACGCGTGATGAAAATCGATATCGTCACTCTTGAAGGCGGCAACGCCGGCTCGCTCGAGCTGGCCGACGCGATCTTCGGCCTCGAGCCGCGCGCCGACATCCTCGCCCGCATGGTGCGCTACCAGCTCGCCAAGCGCCGCGCCGGCACGCACAAGTCGAAGGGCCGGTCGGAAGTCGACCGCACCCGCAAGAAGATCTACAAGCAGAAGGGCACCGGTGGCGCCCGTCACGGTGCAGCGTCCGCTCCGCAGTTCCGCGGCGGTGGCAAGGCCTTCGGTCCGATCGTGCGCGACCACGCCCACGACCTGCCCAAGAAGGTCCGTGCTCTCGCCCTGCGCCATGCGCTCTCGGCGAAGGCCAAGGATGGCGGCATCATCATCCTCGACGACGCCAAGCTGGCGGAGCCGAAGACCAAGGTGCTGCTCGGCCACTTCGGCAAGCTGTCGCTCTCCAGCGCGCTGGTGATCGGCGGCGCCGAGATCGACACGAACTTCGGCCTGGCCGCGCGTTCGATCCCGAATGTCGACGTCCTGCCGATCCAGGGCATCAACGTTTATGACATCCTGCGTCGCGACAAGCTCGTCCTGACGCGCGCGGCTGTCGATGCGCTGGAGGCGCGCTTCTCATGAGCCAGTCCGCCAAGAATCTGGACCCGCGCCACTACGACGTGATCCGCGGGCCGGTCATCACCGAGAAGGCGACCATGCTCTCCGAGCACAACAAGGTCGTGTTCAAGGTCGCCAAGACCGCCACGAAGCCGCAGATCAAGGCGGCGATCGAGAAGCTGTTCGACGTCAAGGTGAAGAGCGTCAACACGCTCGTCACCGAGGGCAAGATGAAGGTCTTCCGCGGCCGGCTCGGCCAGCGCGCGGACGTCAAGAAGGCGGTCGTGACCCTCGAGGAAGGTCACTCCATCGACGTGACCACGGGCCTGTAAGGAAGGATCGCACACCATGGCTTTGAAAAATTTCAAGCCGGTCACGCCGAGCCTTCGCCAGCTCGTGATCGTCGACCGCAGCGAGCTCTACAAGGGCAAGCCGCTGAAGGTGCTGACGGAGGGCAAGTCGTCCTCCGGCGGCCGCAACAATCTCGGCCGCGTCACCGTCCGCTTCCGCGGCGGCGGACACAAGCGGACCCTGCGTCTGATCGACTTCAAACGTCGCGGCAAGGACGGCATCCCGGCCGTCGTCGAGCGCCTGGAGTATGATCCGAACCGCAGCGCCTTCATCGCGCTGATCAAGTACAGCGACGGCGAGCAGGCCTATATCCTGGCGCCGCAGCGCCTGGCCGTCGGCGACAGCGTCGTCTCGGGTCCGTCGGTCGACGTGAAGCCCGGCAACGCCGCCCCGATGGGCTCGCTGCCGATCGGCACGATCGTCCACAATGTCGAGCTGAAGATCGGCAAGGGCGGCCAGCTGGCGCGCTCGGCGGGCAACTACGCCCAGATCGTCGGCCGCGACCAGGGCTACGTCATCGTCCGCCTGAACTCGGGCGAGCAGCGCCTGATCAGCGGTCTGTGCTACGCCACGGTGGGCGCGGTCTCCAACCCCGACCACATGAACCGCAACGACGGCAAGGCGGGTCGCTCGCGCTGGCTCGGCCGTCGCCCGCACAACCGCGGTGTCTCGATGAACCCGGTCGACCATCCCCATGGCGGCGGCGAAGGCCGCACCTCGGGTGGCCGTCACCCGGTCACGCCCTGGGGTCTCCCGACCAAGGGCAAGAAGACCCGCTCGAACAAGCGGACCGACACCTTCATCGTGTCGAGCCGTCACGCCCGCAAGAAGAAGAACTGAGGTCCGTCATGGCGCGTTCGCTTTGGAAAGGTCCGTTCGTCGACGGATACCTTCTGAAAAAGGCCGAGGTCGCCCGTTCGGCGAGCCGGCAGGAAGTCATCAAGATCTGGAGCCGTCGCTCCACGATCCTGCCGCAGTTCGTCGGTCTGACGTTCGGCGTCTACAACGGCCACAAGCATGTGCCGGTGAGCGTCTCCGAGGAGATGGTGGGCCACAAGTTCGGCGAGTTCTCGCCGACGCGCACCTTCCACGGCCACGCCGCCGACAAGAAGGCGAAGAGGAAGTAAGCCATGGGTAAAGCATCCGCCCCCCGTGCGCTGCCCGAGAACGAAGCCGTCGCGGTCGCCCGCAACCTTCGCGTCTCGCCGCAGAAGCTCAACCTCGTCGCCCAGCTGATCCGGGGCAAGAAGGTCTCGACGGCGCTCGCCGACCTCGAGTTCTCGCGCAAGCGGATCTCGCTGGACGTGCGCAAGTGCCTGCAGAGCGCGATCGCCAACGCCGAGAACAACCATGATCTCGACGTCGACGATCTCGTCGTGGCCCAGGCCTTCGTCGGCAAGGCGCTCGTGATGAAGCGCTTCCATGCCCGCGCCCGCGGCCGTGGCGCCCGCATCCTGAAGCCGTTCGCCAACATCACGATCGTGGTGCGCGAAGTCCAGGCTGCGAAGGCCTGAGGAGAGAACGATGGGTCAGAAAATCAATCCGATCGGGCTTCGCCTCGGCATCAACCGGACCTGGGATTCCCGCTGGTTCGCGCAGAAGGGCGAGTACGGCAAGCTGCTCCATGAGGACATGGCCATCCGCGCCGCCCTCATGAAGCTGCTGAAGCAGGCCGCGGTCTCCAAGATCATCATCGAGCGCCCGCACAAGAAGTGCCGCGTCACCATCCACTCGGCGCGTCCGGGCGTGGTGATCGGCAAGAAGGGCGCCGACATCGAGAAGCTGCGCAAGTCGGTGATAAAGCTCACCAAGGCCGATGTGACGATCAACATCGTCGAGGTGCGCAAGCCCGAGATCGACGCCACGCTGGTCGCCGACTCGATCGCCCAGCAGCTCGAGCGCCGCGTCGCCTTCCGTCGCGCCATGAAGCGCGCCGTGCAGTCGGCGATGCGTCTGGGTGCCGAGGGCATCCGCATCAACTGCTCGGGCCGTCTCGGTGGTGCCGAGATCGCGCGCCTCGAGTGGTATCGCGAGGGTCGCGTTCCGCTGCACACGCTGCGCGCCGATGTGGATTACGGTGTCGGCACCGCCTTCACCACCTACGGCACGTGCGGCATCAAGGTCTGGATCTTCAAGGGCGAGATCCTCGAACACGACCCGATGGCCCAGGACAAGCGCATGGCAGACGAGGGCGGCCGTTCCGGCGGTGGCCATCGTCGCGAGCATGCATAAGGCTGATCGAGAAGAGCCATGTTGCAACCTAAGAAGACCAAGTTCCGCAAGCAGTTCAAGGGACGCATCTCCGGCGTCGCCAAGGGCGGCACGGACCTGAACTTCGGCCAGTTCGGCCTCAAGGCGCAGGAGCCGGAGCGCATCACCGCCCGGCAGATCGAGGCGGCCCGCCGCGCGATCACCCGCGCCATGAAGCGCGCCGGCCGTGTCTGGATCCGCGTGTTCCCGGACGTGCCGGTGTCGAAGAAGCCGACCGAAGTCCGCATGGGCAAGGGCAAGGGCGCGCCTGAATTCTGGGCAGCCAAGGTCAAGCCGGGCCGGATCATGTTCGAGATCGACGGCGTGCCGGAAGAGACCGCCCGCGAGGCCATGCGCCTCGGCGCCGCCAAGCTGCCGATCAAGACGCGCTTCATCCAGCGCATCGCCGAGTGAGAAGGGAGGACGAGATGAAAGCTTCGCAACGCCTGTCCGACCTGAAGGCCATGAGCGTGGACCTGCTCCAGGACGAGCTCCTGAAGCTCAAGAAGGAGCAGTTCAACCTGCGCTTCCAGAAGGCCACCGGCCAGCTCGAGAACACCGCCCGGGTGACCGAGGTCCGCAAGGACATCGCCCGCATCAAGACGCTGCAGCGGTCGAAGACCGCGGCCGCGAGCGCCTGAGGAGTCAGACAATGCCGAAGCGCGTGCTGCAGGGCGTCGTCGTCAGCGACAAGCAGAACAAAACTGTTGTGGTCAAGGTCGAGCGGCGCTATACGCACCCTCTCCTCAAGAAGACGGTTCGCCGCACCAAAAACTATCACGCCCATGACGAGGCGGAGGTGGCCAAGGTCGGGGATCAGGTCTGGATCGAGGAGTCCAAGCCGATTTCCAAGCTGAAAAGCTGGGTTGTGCTCGACAACGCTCCCAAGGCGTAGGTCAACGCGGCTGTCGCCGTCCGATTCGTTCGGGCGGCGCGGCGGTGAAAATAGTCGGGCATGTATCGCCGCAAAGGTGGGCTCCACTTTTGCGGATCATGCTTTGTTTTGAGGCCAGGGGGCGATCGACCCCCGTCAGTCGTAGTCCCGGGGGCGCTGGTGCGTCCGGGAAACCGCGCTGATACACACTGGAAGGATCAAGGCCATGATCCAGGTGCAGACCAATCTCGAGGTCGCGGATAATTCCGGCGCCCGTCGCGTGATGTGCATCAAGGTTCTCGGCGGGTCGAAGCGGCGTTATGCCCGTATCGGCGACATCATCGTCGTCTCGATCAAGGAAGCCATTCCGCGCGGTCGCGTGAAGAAGGGCGACGTCATGAAGGCGGTCGTCGTTCGCACCGCCAAGGACGTGAAGCGTCCCGACGGTTCGGTGATCCGGTTCGACCGCAACGCGGCCGTTCTGATCAACAATCAGAAAGAGCCTGTCGGCACCCGTATCTTCGGACCGGTTCCGCGCGAGCTGCGCGCCAAGAACCACATGAAGATCATCTCGCTTGCGCCTGAGGTGCTGTGATGGCTGCGAAGATCAAGAAGGGCGACAAGGTCGTCGTGCTGGCTGGCCGCGACAAGGGCAAGGCCGGCGAAGTCCTGCAGGTGCTGCCGAAGGATGCCCGCGCCGTGGTGCGTGGCGTCAACCTCGTCAAGAAGCACACCAAGGCATCGGCTCAGTCCGAGGGCGGCATCATCTCTAAGGAAGCCACCATCGACCTGTCGAATCTCGCCGTGGCCGATCCCAAGGACGGCAAGCCGACCCGCGTCGGCTTCAAGGTCCTGGACGATGGCCGCAAGGTCCGTTTCGCCAAGCGTTCGGGGGATCTGATCGATGGCTGAGAACCAGCAGGCGGCTCTCACGCCGCGCATGAAGAAGCATTACGAGGACGTCGTCCGTCCGGCGATGATCGCCGAGTTCGGCTACAAGAACGCCATGGAAGTGCCGACCATCGAGAAGGTCGTCATCAACATGGGCGTGGGCGAAGCGACCGCCGACCGCAAGAAGGTCGACAACGCCGCCGGCGACCTCGCCCTGATCGCCGGCCAGAAGCCGGTCATCACCAAGTCCCGTCTCGCCATCGCCGGCTTCAAGCTGCGCGAGAACATGGCGGTCGGCTGCAAGGTCACGCTGCGCAAGACCAAGATGTTCGAGTTCGTCGACCGGCTCGTCACCATCGCCCTGCCGCGCGTGCGCGACTTCCGGGGTCTCAACCCGAAGTCCTTCGACGGGCGCGGCAATTTCGCGCTCGGGATCAAGGAGCACATCGTGTTCCCCGAGATCAACTACGACAAGGTCGACCAGGTCTGGGGTATGGACGTGATCGTCTGCACGACTGCGAAGTCGGACGACGAGGCTCGCGCCCTGCTCAAGCACTTCAACTTCCCGTTCCGGCAGTGAACGCCAGCGTTCATACGCGGAAACCAGGAGAGATCGATGGCTAAGAAGAGCTCCGTCGAGAACAACAACCGCCGCAAGGCGCTGGTGAAGAAGTTCGCCGGCCGCCGCGCCCGGTTGCTTGAGATCGCCAACGACGACAGCCAGTCCATGGACGAGCGTTTCCTCGCTCGCCTGAAGCTGGCCGAACTGCCGCGCAACTCGGCTCCGAACCGGGTGCGCAACCGCTGCGAGGTGACGGGTCGCCCGCGCGCCTTCTACCGCAAGCTGAAGATGTCGCGCGTCGCGCTGCGCGAGCTCGGCAACAAGGGGCTGGTTCCCGGCCTCGTCAAGTCGAGCTGGTGAGGAGGACGCATCATGGCGATCATTGATCCGCTTGGAGATATGCTGACCCGCATCCGCAATGCGCAGATGCGTCGCAAGTCGCGCGTTTCGACGCCCGGTTCGAAGCTTCGGGCCCGTGTGCTCGACGTGCTTCAGGCCGAGGGCTACATCCGCGGCTACACCCAGACCGAGTTCGGCAACGGCCGGACCGAGTTCGACATCGAGCTGAAGTACCACGAGGGACAGCCGGTCATCCGGTCGA
This sequence comes from Methylobacterium sp. CCH7-A2, assembly GCF_001557075.1. Taxonomy (NCBI): domain Bacteria; kingdom Pseudomonadati; phylum Pseudomonadota; class Alphaproteobacteria; order Hyphomicrobiales; family Methylobacteriaceae; genus Methylobacterium; species Methylobacterium sp. CCH7-A2. The sequence continues at coordinate 8,413 of NZ_LSKN01000108.1, read as the reverse complement.
TCTCGCGCGTGTCGAAGCCCGGCCGCCGCGTCTATTCTTCGGTGGAGACGATGCCTCGCGTGGCCGACGGCCTGGGCGTGACCATCATCTCGACCCCGAAGGGTGTGATGCCCGATCATCTTGCCCGCGAGCAGAACGTGGGCGGCGAAGTGCTTTGCAAGGTCTTCTGACCTTTCGCGCCGCTCGTTTTCAGGAGAAATCCAATGTCTCGTATCGGTAAGAAGCCTGTTCCGGTTCCCGCTGGCGTCACCGCCAACGTCGCCGGGCAGCTCGTCAAGATCAAGGGCGCGAAGGGGGAACTCTCCTTCACGGTTCCCGACGACGTCTCCGTCGTCATGGAGAACGGCGCGATCGCGGTTCAGCCGCGTTCGCAGAGCAAGCGCGCCCGCTCGCTCTGGGGCACCTCGCGCGCCCGCATCGCCAATCTCGTGACGGGCACGACCTCTGGCTTCGAGAAGAAGCTCGAGATCAACGGCGTCGGCTACAAGGCCGCCGTCACCGGCAAGGTGCTCAAGCTGTCGCTCGGCTACAGCCACGACATCGACTATCCGATTCCGGAAGGGGTCGCGATCGTGACGCCGAAGCCGACCGAGATCGTCATCACTGGCATCGACAAGCAGGTGGTCGGCCAGACTGCCGCTGAGATCCGCGAGTATCGCGGTCCCGAGCCCTACAAGGGCAAGGGTGTCAAATACGCCGGCGAATTCATCTTCCGCAAGGAAGGCAAGAAGAAGTAAGGACGCGAGCCATGAGCAAGCAGACAGTTGCGACTGCGCGCCGCAAGGCCCGCGTCCGTCGCGCCATCAAGGCGGTGGCCAATGGCCGCGCCCGCCTTTCGGTGCACCGCACCGGCAAGCAGATCTATGCCCAGATCATCGACGACACGAAGGGGGTCACCCTCGCTTCGGCTTCGAGCCTGGACAAGGACATCCGCGGCGATCTCAAGTCGGGCGCGAATGTCGAGGCGGCCGCGACGATCGGCAAGCTGATCGCCGAACGTGCCGTCAAGGCGGGCGTGAAGGACGTGGTATTCGACCGCGGCTCCTACATGTATCACGGGCGCGTCAAGGCGCTCGCCGATGCGGCCCGCGAGGGCGGCCTGAACTTCTGAGACCGTCGGTCCCGGTCGATCTGCTCCGGCGCCTCGCGGCAACGGGGCAGGGGCCGGGATCGGGCTTTTCGAGAGACGTCGTTCCAGCAGGAACGCTCGAGCGAGCGGGGCGGCAGAGGCCGTCACCGCGCAAGTAAGAGGAAAGACAATGGCGAGAGAGCCTCGTGACCGCGATCGCGAAGAGCGCGATTCGGAATTCGTGGACCGTCTGGTCCACATCAACCGCGTCGCCAAGGTGGTGAAGGGCGGGCGTCGCTTCGGCTTCGCCGCGCTCGTCGTCGTCGGCGACCAGAAGGGCCGCGTCGGCTTCGGCCACGGCAAGGCCCGTGAAGTGCCGGAAGCCATCCGCAAGGCGACGGAAGCCGCAAAGCGCGGTTTGGTCCGGATCCCGCTGCGCGAGGGTCGTACGCTCCATCACGACGTCCAGGGCCGTCACGGCGCTGGCAAGGTCGTGCTGCGCGCCGCCCCGGCCGGTACCGGCATCATCGCCGGCGGCCCGATGCGCGCCGTCTTCGAGGCGGTCGGCATGCAGGACGTGGTGTCGAAGTCGCTCGGCTCCTCGAACCCGTACAACCTCGTCCGCGCGACCTTCGACGCGCTGAAGAACGAGGACAGCCCGCGTGGCGTCGCCGCGCGCCGCAACCTCAAGGTCTCCGCCCTGCAGACGCGTCGCCGCGATGCGGGTGCCGACGCCGCCGCTGAAGCGTGAGGGGGCGATCATGGCAAAGTCCGACACCAAGACCGTCGTCGTCGAGCAGATCGGGAGCCCGATCCGCCGCGAGGCGTCGCAGCGCCAGACCCTGATCGGTCTCGGCCTCAACAAGATCCGCCGTCAGTCGACCCTGGTCGACACGCCGGCCGTGCGGGGCATGATCGACAAGGTCAGGCACCTCGTGCGCGTCGTCGATGCGAAGTGAGGGAGATCGTTCGATGAAACTCAACGAGATCCGTGACAACGAAGGCGCGCACAAGTCGCGCATCCGCGTCGGCCGTGGCATCGGCTCGGGCAAGGGCAAGACCGGTGGTCGTGGCGTGAAGGGTCAGAAGGCCCGCGCCGGCGTCGCCGTGAAGGGCTTCGAGGGCGGCCAGATGCCGCTTTATCGTCGCCTGCCCAAGCGCGGCTTCAACAACCTCTTCGCCAAAGAGCTGAACGAGGTCAATCTCGGCCGCATCCAGCAGGCGGTGGAAGCCGGCAAGCTGGACGCCAAGGGCGCCGTGACGGTCGAGGCGCTGGTCGCCGCGGGCGTGATCACGCGCCAGGCGAAGGACGGCGTGAAGATCCTCGGCGTCGGCGAGCTGAAGACGAAGCTCGCCTTCGAGGTGGCTGGCGCGTCGAAGTCGGCCGTCGCCGCGATCGAGAAGGCGGGCGGCAGCGTCAAGATCCTTTCGGCTGCTTCACAGGCGTGAGCCGAACGCTTACATGACGACTCGCGAACGGCGGCCGGGCCAGAAGCCCTGGCCGCCGTTCGACTGTTTGACCGGGCGCAGCCCAGCGCGCCCATGGATCTGAAGACCAAGGACCGGACGCATGGCATCGGCGGCTGAACAGCTTGCTTCAAACCTCAACTTCGGGGCGTTCGCGAAGGCGGACGAGCTGAAGAAGCGGATCTGGTTCACGCTCGGCGCGCTGATCGTCTACCGGATCGGCACCTATATCCCGTTGCCGGGGATGAATCCCGATGCGGTCGCGGATCTGTTCAAGCAGACCCAGTCCGGCGTGCTCGGCCTGTTCAACATGTTTTCGGGCGGCGCGGTCGGCCGGCTCGCGATCTTCGCGCTGGCGATCATGCCGTATATTTCGGCGTCGATCATCATCCAGCTTCTGTCGAGCGTCATTCCGAGCTTCGAGGCGCTGAAGAAGGAAGGCGAGCAGGGTCGCAAGATCCTGAACCAGTACACGCGCTACCTGACGCTCGTCCTGGCCATCTTCCAGGCCTATGGCATCGGCGTGGGTCTGCAGGGCTCCGGCAACCTCGTGCTCGAGCCCGGCCCGTTCTTCCTGTTCTCGACGACGATCACGCTGGTCGGCGGCACGATGTTCCTGCTGTGGCTCGGCGAGCAGATCACCAGCCGCGGCATCGGCAACGGCACCTCGATGATCATCTTCGCCGGCATCATCGCGGAGTTTCCGTCGCAGCTCGCACAGACCCTTGAGCTCGGCCGGCAGGGCGCGATCTCGACCGGCCTGCTGCTGCTGATCCTGCTGATGGCGATCTGCGTCATCGCCTTCTGCGTGTTCATGGAGCGCGCGCAGCGCCGCCTGCTGATCAACTATCCCAAGCGCCAGGTCGGCAACCGCATGTATGAGGGCCAGACCTCGTTCCTGCCGCTGAAGCTGAATACCGCCGGCGTCATCCCGCCGATCTTCGCCTCCTCGCTGCTGCTGCTGCCGACGACGATCGCGAGCTTCTCGCAGGCTTCGGGCGGCACGGGTTTCCTGTCGACCATGGCGACCTATCTGGCGCATGGCCGGCCGCTGTTCATGATCCTCTACGCCGCGCTGATCATCTTCTTCTGCTTCTTCTACACGGCCATCGTCTTCAACCCGACGGAGACGGCCGACAATCTGAAGAAGCATGGCGGCTTCATGCCGGGTATCCGCCCCGGCGAGCGCACCGCCGAGCATATCGACCGCGTGCTGACCCGCATCACCGTGCTCGGCGCCGGCTATTTGACTATCGTCTGCCTTATCCCCGAGTTCATGATCACCTATGCCCAGATTCCGATCATCCTGCTGGGCGGCACCTCGCTGCTCATCGTGGTGACGACGACGATGGATACCGTGGCGCAAGTCCACGGGCACCTGCTGGCCCATCAGTATGAAGGGCTGGTCAAGAAGGCCAAGCTGCGAGGAGCGAAACGCTGATGCGACTGATCTTCCTGGGGCCGCCGGGGGCGGGGAAGGGCACTCAGGCTGCGCGCATCGTCGCGAAGCACGGTATTCCGCAGCTCTCGACCGGCGACATGCTCCGCGCCGCCGTCGCCGCCGGGACGCCGATCGGCGTCAAGGCGAAGGCGGTGATGGATGCGGGCGGGCTCGTTTCGGACGAGATCGTCATCGGCATCGTCGCCGACCGCATCGAGGAGGCGGATGCCAAGAAGGGCTTCATCCTCGACGGTTTCCCGCGCACCCTGGCCCAGGCCGAGGCGCTGGATGCGATGCTCGCCTCGAAGGGGCTGAAGCTCGACACGGTGCTGGAACTGAAGGTGGACCAGAGCAAGCTCGTCGACCGCATCGTCAAGCGTGCCGAGGAGGCGAAAGCCGCCGGGCAGCCGGTCCGCAAGGACGACGATCCGGAGGTCTTCAAGACCCGGCTCGAGGCCTATAACCGCGACACCGCGGTCGTCTCGCCCTACTACGCGAAGCGCGGCCAGGTGATCGAGATCGACGGCATGCAGCCGATCGACGCCGTGACGGCCGCGATCGAGACGGCGCTGGCGCGCAGCTGAGCCGGCGGCCCGCGTCAGCCCAACCAGTTTTCGATCCTGAGGTCCTCCACACGCGCGAACTCTGAGGTGTTCGCTGTGACGAGGACCGCTTCCAGGGCGAGAACCTGTGCGGCGATGAGCATGTCGTTGCCGCCGATGGGCAAACCCCGGGATTCGAGCGACACGCGCAGGCTGGCATAGGCGCGTGAGGCGGGCTCGTCGAAGGGCAGGATCTCGAGTTCCGACAGTACCGCCTCCACGGCGGCCCGCAGCCGGGTCGATCCCGATTTTTCGCAGCCATAGCGCAGTTCAGCGGCGACGATGGCGCTCGTCACCACCGCCCGGTCGCCAACCTTGGCGATCGATTGGGCCGCCGCGCCGCGGGGATGGCGGATGAGATCGGAGATGATGTTGGTGTCGAGCAGATAGCGCGTCAAAGCGTTTGCTCGGGAAGCGGGACCGGATCGGCGATGTCCGGCAACGCCTCGTCGACCGGCTCGAGCTCAGCCAACAGGGCCGAGAGGCCGCGTTTACGGGCCGGCTCGATCACCAGCCTGTCGCCGTCCCGGTGCATCAGCGCCTCATGGCCCGGCAATTCGAACTCCACCGGGATGCGGACCGCCTGGTTGCGGCCGTTCCTGAAGAGTTTGACGTGTCGAACCTCGTTCATCCTCAACCTCGCAGGTCGGAAGGCCTATGCCTCAGCATAGGCCGCTCCGGAGGCGGCGGCAAGAATTGTTCCTGTCGGCCTCCTTCGACGGTTGACTCCGCGTCTTCGAACGACTAACGACCCCACTTCCGGTTTCATGACAGCGATGCCGTTACCTTCGCGAGGAGGGGCGACGTCGCATTCCCGCATGGAACGGGTTCAACGCTTCGCAGGGGCCGGCCTCCACCGGCGCGAGGCATCTTTAAACCGCTGGCGCGCCACTGGGCGTTTGCCGGCCGACATGGAGAGACGATCATGGCTCGTATTGCGGGCGTCAACATTCCGACCAACAAGCGCGTCGTCATCGGCCTGCAGTACATTCACGGCATTGGCGCGGCCAAGGCCCAGGAGATCTGCGACAAGGTCGGCATCGTCGCCGAGCGCCGCGTCAACCAGCTGACCGACGCCGAGGTCCTGCAGATCCGCGAGACGATCGACCGCGACTATCTCGTCGAGGGCGACCTGCGCCGCGAGGTCTCGATGAACATCAAGCGCCTGATGGATCTGGGCTGCTATCGCGGCCTGCGCCATCGCCGCTCGCTGCCGGTCCGCGGCCAGCGCACCCACACCAACGCCCGCACCCGAAAGGGCAAGGCGAAGCCGATCGCCGGCAAGAAGAAGTGATTTCGGCGGGCCGGGTGACCGGCCCGCTGCTTTGCGCCGCCTGACCCCAGCGGGGACGGGCGGCATCCCCAGCGCCTGGCATCACGGGCGCGCCTGAAGGACAAGAGAAAAGACTATGGCCAAGGAAGCCCAGCGCGTTCGTCGCCGCGAACGCAAGAACATCGTCTCCGGCGTCGCCCATGTGAACGCCTCGTTCAACAACACCATGATCACCATCACCGACGCGCAGGGCAACACGATCTCCTGGTCGTCGGCCGGCACGATGGGCTTCAAGGGCTCGCGCAAGTCGACCCCCTACGCCGCGCAGGTCGCCGCCGAGGACGCGGCCCGCAAGGCCGCCGAGCATGGCATGCGCACCCTCGAGGTCGAGGTCACCGGTCCGGGGTCGGGTCGTGAATCGGCGCTCCGCGCGCTGCAGGCCGCCGGCTTCACCGTGACCTCGATCCGCGACGTGACGCCGATCCCGCATAACGGCTGCCGTCCGCGCAAGCGTCGTCGCGTCTGACGCGCGTGCTTCGAGGCGCCCGCACCGGCGGGCGCCTGTCCGGGGCGGCCCGCCGCCGCCATTGAATTCAAGCACCAGGAGTGCGGTCGTGATCAGCAAGAACTGGCAGGATCTGTCAAAGCCCAACAAGCTCGAAATCAAGGTCGGCGACGATCCGAAGCGTCAGGCCACCGTCATCGCGCGTCCGCTGGAGCGCGGTTTCGGCATGACGCTCGGCAACGCGCTGCGTCGCGTGCTGCTCTCCTCGCTGCAGGGCGCGGCCGTCACCGCTGTGCAGATCGACGGCGTGCTGCACGAGTTCTCCTCGATCCCCGGCGTGCGTGAGGACGTGACCGACATCGTCCTCAACATCAAGGCGATCGCGGTCAAGATGCAGGGCGAGGGCCCCAAGCGCATGACCCTGCGCAAGACCGGCCCGGGCATCGTCACCGCCGGCGACATCAACACCGTCGGCGACGTCTCGATCCTGAACCCCGACCTCGTGCTCTGCACGCTGGACGAGGGCTCCGAGATCCGCATGGAGTTCACGGTCAACACTGGCAAGGGCTATGTCCCCTCCGAGCAGAACCGCCCCGAGGACGCGCCGATCGGCCTGATCCCGGTCGACAGCCTGTACTCGCCGGTGAAGAAGGTCTCCTACCGCGTCGAGAACACCCGCGAGGGCCAGAACCTCGACCGCGACATGCTGACCCTGAACATCGAGACCAATGGCTCGGTGACGCCCGAGGACGCGCTGGCGCTCGCCGCCCGCATCCTGCAGGACCAGCTCGCCGTCTTCATCACCTTCGAGGAGCCGCGCAAGGAAGAGGCCGTCTCGACTGCGCCGCAGCTGCCCTTCAACCCGGCGCTGCTCAAGAAGGTCGACGAGCTCGAGCTGTCGGTGCGTTCGGCGAACTGCCTGAAGAACGACAACATCGTCTATATCGGCGACCTGATCCAGAAGTCGGAGGGCGAGATGCTGCGCACCCCGAACTTCGGCCGCAAGTCGCTGAACGAGATCAAGGAAGTGCTCGCCACCATGGGCCTCCACCTCGGCATGGACGTCACCGGCTGGCCGCCGGAGAACATCGAAGAGCTGGCGAAGCGCTTCGAGGAGCACTACTGATCCCGGTGCGGGGCTCTCGCGCCCCACGCTTTCCCGCACGCAGCATGAGCTGCGGAGCATAAAGAACGGCCGTACCGTGGCACGGCGGCCGTAACATCGAAGGAGCCACACCATGCGTCACGGTTTCCGCGGTCGCCGTTTCAACCGCTCGGCCGAGCATCGCAAGGCGATGTTCGCCAACATGTCCCAGGCCCTGATCAAGCACGAGCAGATCACCACCACGCTGCCGAAGGCCAAGGACCTGCGTCCGGTCGTCGAGAAGCTGGTGACCCTCGCCAAGCGCGGCGACCTGCATGCCCGCCGCCAGGCGATCGCGCAGATCAAGGACGTCGCTCTCGTCGGCAAGCTCTTCTCGGTGCTGGGCCCGCGCTACAAGGAGCGCAATGGCGGCTATCTGCGCATCATGAAGGCGGGCTTCCGCTTCGGCGACAACGCGCCGCTCGCCGTGATCGAGTTCGTCGATCGCGACGTCGACGCCAAGGGACAGGATTCCGGCCCGGTCTTCACGGCGGATGACGAGGCGGCCTGAGGATTTTTCTTCGGACCAGGCGATTTGAAAGGGCGGCCTTCGGGTCGCCCTTTTTCGTTTGGGGGTGTCGGGCTTCCGGTTTGGTGGTCGTTCGGCCGGCTTCGATGGCGGCGCGACGGCCCTTGGCGGACCGCAGCTTCCTGTCTAGGCTTCCTCGAAAGCCAGCAAGGCACTTGGGGGGACGCTGATGACGAGAATGAACCACTGGGCCGGGCTGGCCGTGGCGGGGGGGCTGCTGCTCGCCGCTGCGATGCCGGCGACAGCGCAGGACTACCCCTCCAAGTCGATCACCATGATCGTACCTTTCGCGGCCGGTGGCTCGTCGGACGTGATCGCGCGGCTGGTCGGCGACGAGATGGGGCGCGTGCTCGGCCAGCGCATCATCATGGAAAACATGGGCG
>NZ_LSKN01000107.1:0-477 GCF_001557075.1 Methylobacterium sp. CCH7-A2 | reverse complement strand
CCTGCGGAGAGGGGTTCGTCACCACCGATTTGGCGTCCATGATGAAGGTGTAGCGGCGCGAGCGGCCGTCCGCCAAAAGGTCGGTGTATTTCGAGGTTTCCTCGCGCGCCTGCCAGGGCTCGTCGCCGGCCTCGATGCGGCGTAGCCATTTCACCCAGATATTTCCCTCCCAGCCGGGCACCACGGCGCGCAACGGGTAGCCCTGCTCGGGACGCAGCGCCTCGCCATTCATGGCAAACGCGATCAGCACGTCGTCTAGTGCCTTCTCGACCGGGAGCGAGCGATTCATGCCCGAGGAATCGGCGCCCTCCAGCATCAGCCATTTGGCGGTGGGCTTGAGCCCGGCCTCGGCCAGCAGCAGCTTCAGCGGCACGCCCGTATACATGACGTTATGGACCATGCCGTGCGTGAACTGGCAGCCATTGAGCTGCGCGCCGCGCCACTCCATGCCGGAATTGGCGGCGCATTCGAGAAAGT
>NZ_LSKN01000106.1:0-255 GCF_001557075.1 Methylobacterium sp. CCH7-A2 | reverse complement strand
GCCAGGAACACAGCCAGGCCCGCGACCTCCTCGGCGGTGACGAACTGCTTGGTCGGCTGGGCATGCAGCAGCACGTCGGCAATGACCTGCTCGCGCGTCAGGCCGCGCGCCGCCATGGTTTCGGGAACCTGCTTCTCGACCAGCGGCGTCCAGACATAGCCGGGGCAGATCGCGTTCACGGTGACGCCGAAGGTAGCTGATTCCAGCGCGACCGTCTTGGTCAGCCCGGCGATGCCGTGCTTGGCGGCGACATAG
>NZ_LSKN01000105.1:0-46623 GCF_001557075.1 Methylobacterium sp. CCH7-A2 | reverse complement strand
CAAAGCCGGCACGCGGTGGCTCTGCGAAGCTACACCACCAGCAGGGACACGACCGTCGAAACCGGACCACCATCACAGGCCGATCGCGCTAGAGGGCATGAAATCGGATATGCCCTGTCAAAATTGGGCTGGAGATTGAAGCAGAGAGGGCGCTACCCCCCGAAGAAGAAGGGAGCGCGTTGAATGCCGCCCATGTCGCCAAAGTAACCGGCCCGCCCTGTACATCCGAGGTACGGGCCGGCTTGCCGCTAGGCGGCAACTCCGAGGCGGAGGCCAATCCAGTCTTCGTCCCATCGCCGGACGATCGCGGTCTGGATGCTTTCCGGCGTGATGCGAACGTACTGGCAGTGGCCGCCGACGCCCACCATGGCCGCGCCGTGGCCGGCATTCTGGCCGCGTAGGCTACGCTGTAGCTCCATGACGGCCAGCCCCGCATCCAGCACGTCGGTGGCCGGCTCCGCGGCCTCCAGCGCCGCGCTCAAAGCGTCGTCGAAGGGCGCAATGGAGATCGGTCCTAACTGGTGCAGGATCCACGGCTCAACGCTTGTACTGTGGCTTGCCAGCACGTATGCGGCTGGCTGATCGCCCAGCCATCCGGCGATGAATAGATCGAAGTCGGCGCCGACCTGGCAAAGTGCGAGAGTGTCGGCTTCCCGCTCGAAAACATCACGGGCCAGGTCGACGATTCCGTCGACCAACTCGGCAAACGTTTCGAACCGGCGCCCGATCTCCGGCGCGAGCATATCCATAAATACGCTGGGTCCGCGGCAGACGGCCGCGGCGTGGAGATGCGGGAGAAGATGCGCCTTGCTCGACACGGCACCCAGCGTGCCGTCCCCGAGGTAATGGGCGCCGTCACAAAACATATGGATGGCGTCGGGCTGGGTGATGATGTTAGCCGCGGTCATGCGCGCACTCCGTAAATTTGTCCAAGAGGGCCGCCGCCAATAAGCGCAGCCTGAAGCGCGGCCTTCGCCAACTGCTTCACGAGTGATTTCAAAACGTCCTCGGCCTTGCCGCCGTCGATGATGATGTCAGCGAGGCTGTCGGTGATGGCGTTGCCGAAGAACTTGCTGGCGTCGTTGAACGAATCCAGCGCCTTCTCAACTTCTTCGACCTTCACCTTGGCATTCGCGTAGCCGGTTGCGGCCTTGTCGATTGAGGCCCGCATTTCGTCGGTGATCGTGACGTTGGCACGCTTCGCAGCCGTCTCCAGATCAAGAACGGCCTTCGCTTTCGACTTCTCGAAGGTCGACTTGCCGGTCATCTCCGCGTCGAGTTGCAGCGCCTTCGTGCGCTTCTCAATCGCAATGAGTTCCTTTTCATAGGCGTCCAGCTTCTCCTTGGAGCCGCCGCCGCCTGCGCCGCCGCCATCCTTACCGCCTGGTGCCGCGAACTCGGACAGCGACCGCGGCTTGATGCCGTTTGTCCCCAGCCCGCCCGGCCGCGTGGGCGGCAGCGGGCCGGTTGTGAGGCGATTGGCGAAGTCGATCTCGCCAGAGCGGAAGTCCGCAAGGGCCTTGCGGTTGGCTTCGGCCGCGGCTTTGTTCGCAGCAGCCTGTTCTGCGGCAAGAGTTTCGCGGCCACCGGAATTCGCGAGGCCCATCTCGCGGGCTTGTGCTGTGCGGGCGGCCCGCTCTTCCTGATACGTCAGGGCCTGCTGGCGCTGTACGCCAGCATTGGCTCGGGCAAGCTCTCCAACCTTGGCGATGAGCGACTGCACGCCCAGAACCGCGTTGGTGGCCGCCGTGCCCACGCCCGCAACACTGCCGGCCAATGTATTGATGCCGCCAGCAAGGGCGGCGCTCGCGCCTGTGGCGCGATCAAACTCGCCGACCGCACGAACTAGCTCATTTTTAAGCTGTTCGAACGCCTGTGCAGACGTCAGCGTCGCACCGGCCAGTTTTGATTCCAGTAGCGGGGCACCTGCTTGAATGGCGCGGAAGAATGCTTCAGACGAGACCTTGCCGTCCTTGACCAGCGCGGTCAGTTTCGACACGTCGCCGCCAGCCTCCTTGAGGCCCGCCGCAGCCGCCTGCAGTAACGGGTACATCCCGTCTAGCAAACTGTTATATTCTTCCGCCTGGACCTTGCCCCCGGACAGGGACTGGCCAAGCTGCAGAAGCGCTCCTGAGGCTTCCGTAGCTGACGTGCCGGACACACGCAGCGACTGCGCAACAATGTCTGTCAGGCCCAGCAATTCGCTGGACGTCGCCCTAAGGGTCGTTTGCGCCTGGCTAACGCGTCCGTAGAGCGACGCAAGCGCATCGAGCGGCACAGCGTTCCGCTGCGCGCTCGCAAACAGCTTGTCGAACACGCCGGCCATGTCGCCGCCGGACACCCCAGCGACCTTCAACGTGTTGATGATTTTGGTGTATTCGTCGCCCGTCTTCCGGAGGTCGTTCAACACAGAGCCGACCGCGATACCGGCGAAAACGGTTCCAATTCGCTTGCTGAGGGATGAGAACGACGACCCGACGCTGTTCTCCATCCGCTTGGCCCGATCTTCGATCGACCCGAAGCTCCGGCTGGCAACCTGACTGGCTCGGGCCATGCCCTTTTCGAGTTTGTCGATGCGCGCGATGACGTCGACAGTTAGTTTTTTCGATTCCGAATTGGCCACGCGGGCTCCTAGAAGTTCAAATCGTCGACATCGAGCGTGTCGTACGCGCTGCGTTTGGTGTTGCCTGCGAGGGCACGCCCCGCGGCCATGATTGCGGCAGCGGCCGGATCAATGCGGTCGGGCGCCCGCTTTTTGTCGGGCCGGCGGTTGCCTGAGGCGTCGGAATAGAGAACGACGTTGGACACGGCCCAGCGCAAAAGCGGATTGCCGCCGTGCTCAAGCCGGCGCTCAAACATGGCCCGCTCAAAGGCATTGATGGCTGGGGTGTACGTCCCGATGGTCTGCGGAAACTCGACAACCGGCAGGCCGTCGCGATCCAAAGATTCCATCATCTCGCGCGCTGACCAGCGGTCGAAGTTGATCTCCTGAACGTCGAACCGTTCGCAGAGATCGCGAATGTACGCTTCGATCATGCCGCGGTCGACAACGTCGCCGGGGCAGGCCGTAAGGTGCCCCTGGTCGCGCCACAGCGGGTAGGGGGCGGCATCTACACCGGCACGGCGCCTGATGCCCTCTTCTGGGGCAAAGGACTGCACGTGCAGCGCTACGCGGTCGTCGGGCCGTTCTATGGCAATGGCAACGGCGGAAAGGTCGGTCTGTTTGGATAGGTCTACGGCCAGCCAGGCGCGACTGCCCTCCAGCGCATCCAAGTCAACGGGGACGGCGTTCTGGTCCCAAATGCGCATGTCCCACGCGGGTTCTGCGGCACCGTCGAGATAGACCGAGAGGTGAAGCCGCTTGTAGCTTTCACGCTCGGCCGGCGCGTGCTCGCACCGCTCGCGATAGCGCCTGAGTTTCTTGAGGTTGGGATAAGCGGGCGTGCACGACAGACCGGGGTTCGTCGCGAAAAGCCACTCATCCGAAAGCCAGTCCGCATCGGCCGGGGCTTCGAAAAGCACCGGCAAGAACGTCTCGTCCTTGATCCGGCCGTCGATGATCTTGTGAGCTTGCTCGTACTTCGCCCAGAACGGGCCGGTTCTCCCGATGCCCGCCGTCGAAGCGGACAAAAGCAGCGTGTTATTGGCCTTGTTGAGGCCGGTTTCGATGGCCTCTAGCAACTCCGTCTTGTTCTCGGCGTGCCCTTCGTCCCAAAAGGCGGCCACGTCGTTTCGACCGTGAGCGCCCTTGGCGTCCGACGAAAGCGCCTCGTAAACGACGGCATGCTTTCGATAGGTGATGGTCTTGCGCGAGTCCTGGATATGGACCGCCTCCAGAATGCGAGGCGTGGCCCGGCAGATGCCAGCCATCTCCTTGAACGTCAGCGACGATTGCTCGCGGGAGTTCGCAAAGCTGGCGATGGAGGTGTCGTTACGCCGCTCCGGCCCGCAGAGGTGGAGCATGAGGCACGCGGCCATCAGGCTCGTTTTGCGATTGCCACGGCCCACCATCAGGAAAAGCTCGTTCACGCGGCGGCTGCCATCAGGCAGCGTGTCGCCGTAGACGCGCCGAACGATCCGCTCCTGCCAAAGCGACAGGTCGAAAGCGTTACCGGGCAAGGTGCTCTTGGGGTGTTTCAGGGCGCGGATGAATTTGACCGCGGCCTCGCCTTTTCCATGCGGATCCGGGATCGGGCTCTGGTCAAATATCCACGCCAAACTCGGAAGCTTCTCCGTCACCGGGGGCGCCTCCCTTGTTTTTGGTGCGTGATGCGGGGGTAAGGCCAAGCTCCGCAGCCAAGCGGCGGGCGGCCTCTAGGTTCTCTTTCAGGATGGTCGTTTCCGGCCGGCGCTTCGGCCCGCTCTCGGACTCGAACGTCAGACCGTTGGCTGCGATGGCCGCCTCAGCCTGCCGCATGGTGGCAACGGCCAGGCAATACGACTCAACCGTGCCGAGTTCGTGGGCGGCGATCTTTCGCTCGGCGACCAACTGCGGCAGGACGCGGCGCCATTCCGCCTTGGCGTGGGCGGGCAGCCAGGACGGCGCGGGCGGTGCTTTCGACAACGCCCCGTCAATGGCCTTGATCTCGGCCTTCCTACCCCGGCTCATAGCGGCGTGCCATAGCCCGCCGTCCGAATCTCCAGCCCGCGCCGGCGCCCGATCTCTTTAAGTTCAACGATCGGGCGAATGGTACCGTCGTGGATGATACGGTGCACTAGCGTCACGCCGTCCAGCCATCGGATTCGGAAGACGTACGTCGGCTCGCTCGACGTGCCCCAGCCCCTTTGGAATTCCTCGGTGCTGGCCTGCAGCAATTGCGCGCGCACCGTGGCAAAGTCGGTCCACGACTCGATCACATTGCCAAATTCGTCGTCGGTGGACGTGAACGATTGGATCCGGATCGTCCGGTCGAGCGATCCACTACGCATCGTCGAACTCCGCGTTGATGGTTAGGCTGATGATGGCGTGGCCATGGTCGCCGGAAGGATCGCGCAGAAACCGCGTGTCCTGGCCCTCAAAGGCGAGCGCGACGCCATCCTGCGTGGCCTCAACGTTGCGGAGGGCGCGCTGCACAGCGCCGGCGATGGCCTTGGTTGGTGCCAGGCTGTTGCCGCGGGTCCAGACGTCAAGGTCAAGGAACACCTCCGCACCGACGAAACATTCGCCGTCGCTCTCGTCGATCGTCTGACCCTCTCCCACGATGATGCAGGGGAAAACCTCGGGCCGGCTGTTGCGGTCGAAGATGTTGGCGCCGGGGACCAGGTCCGTCACGGCTGATGTCGTCTTAAGCCGGGCAACGACATAGCGCTGCGCGGCCAATGATGGTTCGGTCACTTCCAAGCGTCCTTGATTGCTTTGCTGATCGCCCGGTCGATGCGGCCCTTTACGCGCTTTTTCAGCGTGTTGACGGACGGCCAGAAAAACGAATTGCGCTGCATGGCGACCGTGCCGAACTCTTGCGCCAAGGCGACGTCGAAGGGGCCTTGCGCGGTCTGCACGGTGGTTGCCGCGCCGCCTGCGGAGACCGTCACCGACAGTTCGACCGGGCCGGGGGTGGCGGCAATGCTGTCGCGCAGCTTGCCGTCGTCAGCCGGGGCCAGGTGCTTCATGCGCGCCACCAGTTCCTCGCCGCCCTTAGCGACTGCGGGCTTGATGCTGGCCTTCACCTCGGACGGGATGGCGGCGAACCGGCGCGTAAGGTCGGCCAGGTCGGGGTTTCGGGCCATCACGACCAACTGTAATTGCGCCGCTCGCGGATGATTTCGCGCACGCCGAGCGGCAGGAGGTGGACAGAAACGCCAACGACAGACGCCTCGCGGTTCTCGTACCAGTGGGCCGCAAGCTGGCGAACGGCCTCGGCCAAATCGGCGGGGACGTCATCGAACTCGTCCTCGATCACGTACCCAAGCTGCTGCTCAAGCGCGGCCTGCGCGGCGTCCAGCTTGCCGGAGATCAGGGAATCGTCATTGTCGTCGGTGATATTGAGGTGCGCCTTCATGTCGGCGAGGTCTACAATCGCCATGGCGGCGGCTTCCTTATTGGGTTGAAATTCCTATTTGCCCTGAATTGCGAAAGAAAGGGCGCGGGTGGTCCCGAGCTTGCGGCCAAAAGTCGGCGGACGCGCCCCGGTAGGGGCTTCGCGGCAGGCTCGGCTAGGGGGATGGCCTGAATCGGCCGAGGTCGTCAGCGGGCTGCTGTGGGCCGCCCGAACGGCTGCGTCCGTGCCGTATGCCTTGAGTGGCATGAGTGACACAGCGAGCGCAGGTTGCGCGGGTCGAGCCGCAGATGCGGTGCCTCGCGTATCGTCCTGATGTGGTCGACGTGCTTGGCAGGTGCGCCGCATTCGACGCACTGTGGATTGGCTGCGATGAACTGTGCGCGCAGGGCTCGCCAGTCGGCGTCATAGCCACGCTCAGCGGCGCTACCGCGTTCGGCGTCCTTGGCCTTGGCGCGTGCACGCTGGCATGAGCAGCGCTCGCCCTTGGGCACGAGCGTGCCGCATTGGCATAGGCGCTTCATGATGATGTCCTTGGTGGTGGGGCCAGCCCGGCAGGACTGGCCCCTGAGCCCTTGGTCGTGTGGGGCACGACTGGTTCTCGCGACTGGTGGCAACCTTGACCGGATCAAAGAACTTTGGCGCGCCGGAGTTTGCCTATCGTTGTTGGACTGGCCGCATTCAGCCCTCAATGCACCGCGCCAGATTAGGAAACGGGGGCGCTCGCCGGATGGCCCTTGATAACCGTGGCGCTCGCGGCGATCGACGTGCCGGAGTTGAGCGTCAGCACCGTGCGGATGTACCGCTTATTGCCGATGTACCCGACCTTGATCACGCTGGCCGCGGAGAGTGCGGCGGGGAACGTGCCGGTCAGGTCAGCGGCAGCCACGTCGGTAAAGTCGCCCGAGGTCGTGGTGTCCGACTCCTGCAGCTTGGGCGTGAAGTTGCCAGACGAGACGATCGCGCCGGTGTTGACGACGACCATGGCGGAGTCAAAGCCGAGCAGGTCGATAGCGGCAGAGGTGTTCGTGGCGGTGAGTACGGCAGGCGCAACGGCCTGCACGATGCCAACGTTATGGGAGAGATCACGCATCGCGGGATCCTTTCAAATTGAGGGAAGGGTAAGGGGCGGCCCGAAGGCCGCCCTGCGATGCGCTTAGGAAGCGGCGCACTTGATCTTGCGAAGGGCCTCGGCCTTGACCAGGCCACCGCCCACACGCCGACGGGCATGGAAACGGACCTTACCGGTGGTCGCGAGGCTGTAGGGATCGCGCAGCATCGACATCGCGACGCGGTCGTAAATCCGATACGCGGCGTTGAAATCGCCGATGATGATCGGGAAAGCGCCGGCGCCTTCGTCCGGCATATCCGGGGCCTCGATGACGGGGCGGCCAAGGATCGTGCCGGGCTCGCCGGCCTGAATACCGGGCTGCCAAATGTAGTTCTTGTTGGCGTCCTTCATGCGGCGAACCGAGCCGAGGGTGGTGCCGTTCATCATCCAAACCGCACGGCTGCGGTAAGCCGCCGGCAGGTCGTACAGCGCGTTGATCAGGCCGTTAGCCTGGCCATCAGCGTCCGCGATGGTGGCCGACGTGCCCGAGATGATCTCGCTGATGCCCTGGCCCGCGACCATGAAGCCGAGGGGCTTCTTGGTGCCGTCGCCGGAGACAAACGAGATGCCTTCTAGGCGACCGAATTCCTCGCCGAGGTCCATGGCCACTTCGGCCTCGACGTTGACAGCAGCGTCTTCAAGAAGCTGAACGGATACGTCGACATACGCCGCCATCTCGTGGATCGAGATTTCGATCTGTCCGTAAGCGGACTCGGTGCCGGTACGCGTCTCAGTCTCGCCAACCCACGAAGCGGTCGGCGTGCCGGTGCGCTTGGGCAGAACAACCGAAGCCGACGCGGTCGAGCCGACGCGGGCCGCCTGGCGAACGGGCGAGAACTCGACGATGTTCTTGATGATTTCGGTCGAGAACTCCTTTGGCGCCAGATAGCCGCCGCGGGTGTCGTCGGCCACGATCAGCGCCTTGGCCTCTTCGGCCGGCATGCGCTGCTCGCCCTGGCGCAGGAACGAGGTGAACGCCTTTCGCTCGGGGGTGATCGTGTCGTCTTCGGCGCCGCGGTTGATGTTCGGGCGGTTCAGCTTGGCTTCGAGGTCATCGATGCGGGCCTTCAGCGGGTCGGTGGCGGCCTTCACGTCAGCGGCCAGAGCCGCGACGGCAGCCTTCACCTCGTCGGCGCCAGCGTCGTCCGACTTGGTTTCGAGATCGGCGGGAATGGAATCAAACAATGTGTCAGTCCTTGAAATGAGCGCGGCCAGCGTTGATCGCTTCGACCAGTGCGCGGAAAGATTTGTCGGGTGAAGATTTGACGCCGGTTACGGTGGCGTCTTCGTTCATCGGGAAGGTCACGATGGACACCTCCCAAAGTTCGAGTTCGTGAAGCAGGCGGGCGCCGCTTTTGCGGTCCATCTCATCGCGAATTGTTCGGAAGCCGATGGATAGACCGTCGATCGCGCCGGCTTTGACCAGCGCATAGACTTCCCGGCCCTTGACGGTGTCGAGAATGAACCGCCCCTCGGCCTTGAGGCCGCGAGCGTCTTCGGTGAAGGACGACCACGTGCCAACAGGCTCCGAAGTGTCGTGCTGGTAGAGCATCTTGACGCGGGCCGGTGGGTACTTCTTGAGGCTGGCCGTGAAGGCTCCAGGCTGGACGATGTCGCCGCCGCGGTCCTTCACGCCGAAAACCGAGGCGTACCCAACAAAAAAGCCATCGTCTCCGATGGCCTTTAGGTCGAGTTCGATGGCTGAGCCGTGCGCGTACTTACTCACTGGCAGCCTCCTTGGCGGGAGCGACCAGGGGATCGTCGACAACGGGATGGCCGAACAGCATGCCCACCATGACGTCGAGGGCGATCGTGCTGTACTCGGCGATCGGCTCCTTATCGAAGTAGCGGCTAACCAGCTTGTGCGCGTCGCTGGGCGACTTACCGCCACCGATCAGCGAAAGGCGCAGCACCTCGCGAATATCGCCGACGCGGAAGTCATCGTCGCTGATGGATTTGAACAGGCGATACGGCCCGACGCCGGTCTTTTCCTGTAGCTCCTCGATCAGCGCCAGCGGCTCGGCTACGCCCTGCGGCTGCAAGGTGAAGACATGCTCGCCATCGCCGAAGAACGCCGTTACGCGGGCCGTCTTTTTGGGTTTGTCAGCCACTCGCGGCCTCCTGCTGTTGTGTGTTGTCGTTGGCCGGGCGGGCCGCGGTGGTGTTGGGGTTTTCGAACTTTTCGCCGCCTGGATAAGGCGGGCGGTTTTCAGCGGCGCGGGCCTCGTTCGGCGACAGGAAGCGGGCCGAGATCGCCTTGCTGTAGCCCTCCATCCGCTGCGCGAAGTCCGCACGCAGAAGGCCGTCCGTCAGGAACTCGGCGTATTGCCGGGCACGCTCTTCAGGCGTGAAAAGCTTGAGCGCGATCTCTCCCTCCCAGCGCTTGAGCCAGGGCAAAAGCGTTAGCTGGAGGAACTGCCGGTTCATGGCCTCCGCGTTCGACCAAGTCGCGCGGTCGAGGTCGCCGAGGAACTGTGCCGGGATCGAGAACGCCCGGCCAATCTCCGTGACCGAGAACTTGCGAAGCTCAAGCAACTGGCTCGAAACTGGATCGAACGTCGTGGCCTTATACGTCGCGCCGTCCCACAGCACCGCGGTCTTGCCAGCGTTGTCGGCGCCCTGATGCGCGGCCCGCCAGGCAAGGCGCATCTTCTTGAGGCCCTCATCCCCGAGCGTGCCGGGGTGCTCGATCACGCCGCCTGGAGCCGCCGAGTTGGCGAACAGCTTGGTGGTATGGGCTTCCAGCAGGAGCGCCAGGCCGATCGCCTCGCGGGCCTGCTGGATGGGCGCGACGCCGCGGATGCCGTCGAGCGACGGGGCTCGGATGTGCAGGACATCGCGGCGGGGAATGACGCGACCGTCCTTTTTGTAGACCGGGCCGCCCCAGTCGTCGGCGCTGATCGAGACAGAGCCGGGCGTGTACCTGATAAGCTCACGCACCGTACCGCCGGCACGGACGATGGCAGCAAGTCCGTCACCATGAAGTAGCGCGTCGCGGGTCAGTAGCTCCCGCATGTCGCTGGCAGGCGTCCATTCGTTCGCCTGGCCATTGAGTACGGACTCGATCGGACTGGCGGCGTCGCGCTCCTTGTCCGCGCGGTTGTGGACGTGAACCGGAAGCTGGCCGACCGCCTCGGCAATCGTCTGGACCGCTGCGCGCACTGCCGTGCAGCGCATGGCCGTCTGAGCGGTGACACTGACGCCCGCGTTGGTCGGGATGGCGCCAAATAGCTCCAGCCATTCCACGCTGGGATCCGCCAGGCTCTTCGCCTCCACGGGCGGCGGCTGGCGTTTGGTGAAGGGCCAAATCATCAGGCATTCACCGTGAACGTGGCCGGAAACGTGCGGCGCTCGATCGCGGGGGGCATGAGTTCACGCAGCGCCGTGGCAATGCGGAACAGGACGCGTCCTGGGATGATGCAGCTTTCGAAAATTCGATCTGCCTGGTTCGGCTGCCACGGCACTCCGCCGGGAGTGAACGCGACTTCGACCGGCTCTTCGTCGCTTCCGATCCGCACGACGAGGGCGGGGCGCGACCCGTTCGTGATGGTGACAGACGAGTGATACGCGCCCCGGCCGCCTATGCCGGTGTCGAGATCAACGAGCCGCTGCAGCATGGCCGCCACGAAGTCGCCGGCTGTGGTTTCGTCGTTCCGATAGTTGCGGATGTCCTCGACGGCCTTGGCAACATGGCCGTACCCGACGCCGACAATGTGGGCGAACAGCAGCGACACGACATGGTCGATGGTGACGACGGGGCGGTTGGAGCCGCCCTCGGATTTGGGAAGCTGGCCACCTTCCTGAAGACGGCGGGCCAGGGTGTCGAGGCGGCCACGGCCTGTATTCAGCGAGGTGGCGAGCGCATCGACAGCATCAGAGAGGTACATTGCTGCGCCTCCTTTCTGTCGTGTTGAAACTGAAAAATGAATGTGCGAGCCCGCATTCGGGCGAATTCTAGCAACAAAAAGCCCCGCGCTCTTTCGAGGCGGGGCAAGTCTTGCACGGGTCGTCGGAACGAACCCGACCACCTATTTATGACTGTATAGATTCGTAGCCTAAGGGGGTGGAGGGGGGTCTATGCGGCCCAAGCTGCTTGCCGGTTGTTATCGTTTGCCGGCCTGCCGAAGTGCCAAGAGAGGGTTTCGGGGTCGATGCGGTCAGCGTCCTCCAGTTCCTCCACGTCCGCGCGGACGTCAGCTACCAGCCGCAGTGCGGATACGACCGTTGCCCGGCCTGCTGCGGCTTCGCTGTTAGCACCTATGCCCGGCGCCTTGCCGATGGCTCGCATCTCCCATCGCAGCATGATCGCGGCGGCGGCGACGTCGAAGAGATGCCCGAGCCGCCGACGACACAGCCGGATGATCTGCATGGAACGCGCTTTTCGCTCTAGCGGCAGCAACAGCGACATATCGCGAGACGAATCCACAGCGCTTGCCGTGATGCCGTTCCGAACGATTCCGGGGTCACCCAGTCCGACGTCGCCCCAATCATCGGCCTTTACCTTGTAGGCTACGCCCCCCATTGCCGCGGCGATCGTGTTCGTTCCGTAGTGGCCAGGGTTCACAGCTTGCTCGACGTGCATACAGAACCATCGCACGGCAGCCTCAAGCCGGTAGCGTTCGGCTTCGTCCACCCCGATGCGCCCGGCGTTGAACTCTTCCCCCAGAGGCCAGCGTGCCGGAGCCCGTCGAGGCGGGGTGTCGTCGTTGGCGGTAGATAAGGGGACATTTTGTCCCATTATCTCGACGGCCCCCGCACGGGCCAGTGTGACGCCATTAGAGGCGGTGATGGTGGGCAGGGTGATGGTCATTGATCGCCTCGTGCAAGGAAGGGGTAGGCCGCTGCGCGGCTCTTGGTTTGATTGATTTTGGTTCGGGGCTGCGCAGGGTACGAAAGTACGTACCTAAGGGTACGTACCTTTCGTACCTCGCTTGGCGAAGACCGTACCTCGGCAGGTACGAAAGGTATTTTTAGGTACGGAATCATTTCGTACCTTCTTCCGCCAACGTGAATTCGCCTTGGTTTTCAACGACGAAGCCAGCCTTGATTAGATTTGGCCGGGCGCGATTGAAGCGGGACTTCAGGACGTTCTCGTCCTCACCGACATGATCGTCATAATAGGACTTGCGCCAAGCCCGCTGATCTACGACGCCGCCCCACTGGCGCGCCTTGCGCAGAGCCTCCAGCACGGCCTCGTCATGCTTGTTAGGGCGGCCTACGGCAGGCACCCAATTGGCCTTACCCACCGCCATGACGGTCGGAACCGAGCGGCCCTTGGTATCGACGAGAACCGGCGCGGTGACTGATTCCAGCGCGAAGAACATTGGAGCGAAATCCGCTCCCCGGTGCTTGACCTGCCAGTGAAGCTTGGCCAGCCCGCCGTCTTTCGTCAGCGTCAGATTACCGTCGACCTCCGCGATAAAGGCGCCGCCACCGCGGGGCTGCAGGTTTGCTTGATCGGCGTTCTTAGTTGGGTGGCAGGCCACGAACACAGCCGGCTTGCCGGGCAATTCCGTAAGGGCCCGGAGATCTCGCGCATGCTTGCCGAGCGGCGTGTTGCCGTTCTCGTCATCGCCTTGGAAATACGCTGCCGAGGTGTCCACGACGATCATGTCTGCGCCACCCAGGCGCTCGACATCGGCACTTATCCGCGCAATCGCGCCCGGTATGCTAAACGTGCCCGCGATAAAGTGGACGTCCGTATCGTTGGCATCGAAGCCCTGATGGTGCGCCATGGCCAGCCAGCGCATCCGCACGTCGTCTGGGTTTTCGCCTGCGAAATAGACGACACGGCCCTTCCGAACGTCCCTGCCGCACAGAGCCCTCCCGAGCGCTGTAGACGACGTCAGGGCGAGCAGAACAGCCGTCTTTCCGGTTCCGGTGCCTGCCGTCAGGGCATAGAGGAATCCTGCCTGCGCGACGCCGTCAATATGATAGTCAGGCGGCACGAACCCACGCACGAAGTCAGCGCTTGAGACGATTCCGGGATAGGGGGAGTTATCGTTTGCTGCCGCTGCCTTTCGGAGCGGAAACGGGGACGTGTAGCCCATGATGCGGGCGACCGTTCCGGCGTCGCCGGACAGCACAGCATCCGCGGCCCTTTTACGTTGAATGGCCGTTGCAACACGCGCCTTGCTCTTTGCGCCCTTGGCGAAAACGGACGCCAGCGGCGAGTCTCGCCAATAGGCGAAGGTCGTGTCGGCCTCGGCGTCGTCGCGCGCTTCTAGTTCGCTGTCCGACAGAGCTTCGTCGGGATCTGGCGTATCAGCAACGGCGTATCGGCTAAGAAGGATGTCGGCTTCAGGCTGCGCGGTTTCAGTTGCCGGCATGTTGGGCACCAAGCCTCCCGAACTCGGCGACCGCTTCTGCCGTCAGTGCTCGATAGGTGTCTGGTGCAAAGTGTGCGACACGCACGCCAAACGCTGCAGGAGCGGCAATGACATGCCCCCCGTCCCGCCTGCGGCGAAGTCTAAAGCCCGTGAGTTTGAGGGCTGGCGAAACGTCAATAGAGAAGCGTGCAATATTTTGTCCGCCGTCATAATGGATCGGCGTCATATCAACGATGCGCACAATGCGCTCCTATAGTAATGCCCCTATGGGCTGCTGCGGAAATGCCGCCGAAGCGGCGGGGAAGATTTGGGGAGGTCATTTTGACCTCCCCAAACACCGCGCCCGGTGTGGGCGCGGGATTGGTGAGAGCACGCGCAGAGTCTGCGTTTGCTACGGGCTCAGCGATCGGCGGGGTCGTAGAGAGTCGAGGCAACAAATTGCGCCACCTCTCGACGCTTCTCACGCGTCTCCAGCCGGATGGTTCCCTGGATGGCAAGCAGGGCCGCAGCGCCTTCGCTGTCCATGCCGATGTCCGTCAGTTCGGTCAGGGTGCGCTCAATTATGCCGCGAACTCGATCCTGCATGTTTTCGTGGCTATCTATCACGCGGCCCTCGCGGCGCGGGCATTGTCATTGGCGTGGTCGTAAACCGCCGTCCGGCGGGCGCCGGCGAGAAAGGCGTCGAGGTCTCTGCGGTCGTAGCGGACGCTTCCGCCGATTTTCAGATAGACCGGGCCTGTGCCGTTAAGGCGGGTTTTATTGAGCCAAGAGGCTGATTTTCCGATGTAATTTGCAGCTTCCGCCGTGTCGAATTTTGCCGTTGACATCTGGCCTCTGTCCCTCTAATGTGAGCATGTTGGGGGTCTTCTGATCAACTCAACATACATAGCCGTGTTTGGGGTCAAAAGTCAAGATTTTGTCCGCGCCTATCCGGTTGTGCGAGGCGCTGTGAGTTTAGCCAGCCACGGCCAGTTTGCGAATTTGTCGCCGCGATCGCGTATCTGGCTGTATCGCTGCAGGCTCTGCCAACTCCTGTGCCCTGATACTGACGCAGCCAATGGGATCGTTCGTCCCATTTCGAAGAGCCGCGAGACGCCTTCGTGCCTCAAGTCGTGGAATCGCAGGTCCTCGATCGCAAGGAGGTCGCACGCTCGCGTGAAGGCCATCCCGATAGCGTCGGTTGAATAGGGAAATATCTGCGGCTTGACCTTCGGCATGCTCCTAACGATCGCCAGCGCCTCCGGAGGCAACTCAACCCACGTATCGTTTCCAGCCTTCTGACCGGGGTGCTTCATATCACGCACGAGAATTCGGCTGTTTACTTCGTCGAGGTCTGCCCAAGTTAGGCGTGTAATCTCCTCCATTCGGCGCGTACTGAAAATCGCGAACGCAATAACTCGGGCCATAGGATTCGATTTGGGGCGGCGCGTCTGAACCTCGACGAAATGCTGTAACAGCCGGTCAAGCTCGGCGAGGGTAGGGCGCCTAGTGCGCTGCCTGCTTTTTGCGACGGTACCCAACCGTGCCAGTGCGGCCTGAGCGTCTTTGATAGCTTGCTGATCAAGCCGATAGCCCCACGCAGGCCGAGCGATGGCAAAAATAGCGGCTAGATGGGAGATGTAGTTTCCGACTGTGGAGGGGTGACGCCCGCCGTCTAGCAATTCTTGAGCAAAGGATACGATATGCTCACTTTTGATCGTCGCGCAGTCCATTTCGGCGATATCGTACTGCTTGATGGATCGAAGGACCTGCGTTTTTGTTCTGCCGATCTCTTTAGTCGACGTCGCAGTATATTTGTCGATGGCGTCCGCAAGCCTTATGATCGGCTTCTTGAGGTCGTCTAGAGCGCCTGGCTTGTCCAACTCGGCTTCGCGGAACCTTAGCCACGCCTTGGCCTCTCGCTCCCTGTCGAAAGTCTTCGCTTCCCGATGCAGGAACTCCTTACCTCGCTTGCGGACGATCTGTGCGGTATACCCAATCGAACCGTTCGCGCGCTTGCGCGGTGTGATCGTGCCCATGGCGGTACAACTAGCCTTCCGTTAGTACGACGGACGTTGTACCGGAGGCTGAAAAACACCGCAATGGTGGGTGTTTTCTGGTAATGTTATGACAAATTAGTACCGGACCTAAGAGCTTGAAATCAAATCAAAATCAAGCGTTTTCAGATACTTGGCGCTTCTCCGTCGCGCCGATGATGGACTGGACCGACCGGCATTGCCGCGTCATCCACCGCCTGATGTCGCGTCGCGCCCGGCTCTACACCGAGATGGTGACGGCGCAGGCGGTGATCCGCGGCGACCGGCAGCGGCTGATCGGCTTCGATGCGGTCGAGCATCCGGTCGCGCTGCAGCTCGGCGGCAACGATCCCGCTCTGCTGGCGCAGGCCGCCCGCATCGGCGCCGATTTCGGCTATGACGAGATCAATTTGAACTGCGGCTGCCCTTCCGACCGCGTCCAGGGGGGCGCCTTCGGGGCCTGCCTAATGCGCGAGCCGGCGCTCGTCGGGGATTGCGTCGCGGCGATGAAGGCGGCCGTCGCGATTCCCGTCACGGTGAAATGCCGCATCGGCGTCGACGATCAGGATCCGGAAGCCGCTCTCGACGCGCTCACCCGGGCGGTGACGGGCGCAGGCGTCGATGCGCTGATCGTCCATGCCCGCAAGGCCTGGCTGCAGGGCCTCTCGCCGAAGGAAAACCGCGAGATCCCGCCGCTCGACTATGACCGCGCCTATCGGCTGAAGGCGGCCCATCAGGGACTGCCCATCGCCATCAACGGTGGCATCCGCGCCCCGGAGGAATGGGCCGGGCATCTCGCCCATCTCGATGGCGTCATGATCGGGCGCGAGGCCTATCAGAACCCGGAGATCCTGCTGCGGGTCGATCCACTGCTCTTCGGCGAGGACGCGCCGGTGGCGGACGCCTTCGCCATGTTGGAGGCGCTTGAGCCGCATCTCGCCCGTTATGTCGAGGCCGGCGGGCGGCTCCATGCCTTCACGCGCCATCTCGTCGGCCTGTTCCCCGGCCGTCCCGGTGCGCGCCAGTTCCGCCGCCATCTCGCCGAGCATTGCGTCGCGGCCGGTGCGGGCCTCGCCGATCTGCGCGCGGCGGTGGCCCATGTTTCGCGGCACGACGCCATCCGCGCCGCCTGAGGACCTGACGATGGCGGATGCCCTGTCCGATACCGAGATCGGCCGCCGCGTCGCCGAGAGCTTCAACAAGCAGGGCCTTATGGCGACGCTGGGCGCGCGGCTGCTGCTCGTGGCGCCGGGCGAGGTCGAGATCGATCTGCCGATCGGGCCGCAGGTCTCACAGCAGCACGGCTTCGTCCATGCCGGTGCGGTCGCGGCCATCGCCGATTCCGCCTGCGGCTATGCGGCTTTGACCCGGATGCCGGCAGGGGTGGGCGTGCTGACCGCCGAGTTCAAGATCAACCTGCTCGCGCCTGCCGCCGGCGACAGGCTCATCGCGCGGGGCAAGGTGGTCAAGGCCGGGCGGACGCTGACGCTGGCCCTTGCCGAGGTCTTCGCGGTCCGTGACGGAGACGAGAAGCTCTGCGCTATGCTGACCGCCACCTGCATGGCCGTCGGCGGCCGCGAAGGCGTGTCGGATTGACGCGCCCGTCGCTGTTGACGCACCCGGCCGCCCCAAAGTAACTTAACGCAATGGTTAAGTTGGAATCCTCGCAGCTCGACAGAACCTTCGCGGCGCTGTCGGACCCGACCCGCCGGGCGCTGCTGGCGCGTCTCGAGGGCGAAGAGGCGGTCTCGATCAGCGAACTGGCGCGGCCTTTCGCGATGTCGCTGCCGGCGGTGATGAAGCATCTCGACGTGCTGTCGGATGCCGGGCTGATCACGCGGACGAAGAAGGGGCGTACCGTCTCCTGCCGCCTCAATGCCGACCCGATGGAGGAGGCGATGGGCTGGCTCGCAAGCTATCAAAGATTCTGGACGCAGCGCCTCGACGCGCTGGAGGCGATGCTGGAGGCACGCCGCAAAACCCCCGCCGATGCAGATTGAGCGCCGACCGCAAGGATCGTTCATGGACAGGGATGTGCCGACGACGCCGAGCCTGACGATCAAGCGCCGGCTCAACGCTACACCGGCCGAGGTCTTCGAGGCCTGGACCGATCCGAAGCTGCTGATGCAGTGGTTCGGACCGGAAAATGTCGAGACGCAGGAGGTCTCGGTCGATGCACGCGTCGGGGGCGGTTTTCGCGCGGTGATGCTGGAGGACACTGGCGAGCGTCACGAGGTCTCCGGCATCTATGCCGAGGTCGTCGCGAACGAGAAGCTGGTCTTCTCCTGGTCCTGGATCACGACGCCCGAGCGCGTCTCGCAGGTCACGGTCACCTTCAAGCCCGACGGCGCTGGCACGATCCTGACCCTGCTGCACGAGCAGCTCTTCGACGAGCAAGCGGTCAAGGGCCACACCCATGGCTGGACCGGCTCGCTCGCCAAACTGGAGGCGCTCTTCGCCTGACGGCCGGCCCGGCCTTGCGCCGGGCCGGTCGCAGCGCGGTCTTCAGCCTGGCCCGGCGCCCTGCGTACCCAGATAGAGCGCGTAGATGGACTGGCTCGCCGCCATGAACAGGCGGTTCCGCTTCGGCCCGCCGAAGCAGATATTGCCGCAGACCTCCGGCAGGCGGATGCGGCCGATCAGCTTGCCGGCGGGGTTGAAGACGTTGACGCCGTTATAGCCGACATTGCGTCCGGCGTTGGACGAAGCCCAGAGATTGCCCTCGACATCGCAGCGCAACCCGTCCGGCCCGCAATTCACGCCGTCGAACATGCAGTCCGAGAAGACGCGGCCATTGCTGAGCTTGTTGTCGGCGCCGACATCGAAGACATGGATGTCGCCCTTGCCGCCCGGCCCGGTATCGCCCGGTCCCTTGCCGGTCGAGGCGATGTAGAGCCGCTTGAAGTCGGGCGAGAAGCACAGGCCGTTGGGGTCCGGCACCTGCGATTCCGGCACGACGAGCTCGACGCGCCCGCTCGGGTCGATGCGGTAGGTGTTGGTCGGCAGTTCCCGCTTGGCGAGCCCGATGCCCGGCGGCTGGCCGAGGCGGGGATTGATCTTGCCATTGGCGTTGCTCGGGCCGCCCGGAGCGTCGGGCGCGCCCTCGTAGAGCTGCCCGCCATAGGGCGGATCGGTGAACCAGTAGCTGCCGTCGGGATGGGCAACGATGTCGTTGGGCGAGTTCAGCTTCTTTCCGTCGAACGAGTCCGCCAGCACCGTCGCCGAGCCGTCGAGCTCGTAGCGCACGACCCGGCGGTTCAGGTGCTCGCACGAGAGCTGCCGTCCCTGGAAATCGAAGCTGTTGCCGTTGCTGTTGCCCGAGGGCGCGCGGAAGACGCTGACATGGCCGTCATCCTCGATCCAGCGCATCTGGCGGTTGCGCGGGATGTCGCTCCAGACGAGGTACTGACCCTGCGCGTTCCAGGCCGGCCCCTCGACCCAGAGGCCGCCGGTCCAGATCCGCTGGATCGCCGCATTGGGCTGCGCCAGCCCGTTGAAGGCCGGATCGAGCGCGATCACGTCCGGGTCCCAGAAATAGGTCGTCGGAGCGCCCTGGCGGCTGAAATCGCGCGGCGGCGTGGTGACGGTGGTGGGTGGGGACGGCCGATTGGCGGTCGACTGGGCCAAGGCCGGCCCGGTGGCGGCGGCCAGCGCCCCGAGCCCTGCGGCGTGGATCAGGCGGCGCCGCGACAGGATCGCTTCTTTCGTCTCGGTGGGACCATGGTCGTGAACAGTAGGGTCTGTCATCGCTTTATCCTCCCAGATTGTTGATGGCTGTCCGGCTTGCTGCCGGTCTCGCTGCGTTTTGACGGTCTCCTCGCAATTGCTCGCCCATGGCGGACGGACGCTGCGCAGATCATCAGCAGGCCGTGCCGCGGTCGAGCGGCCTCGGCGTAGGGGCTGCCGCGCAAGGCGAGCATGCGTGCAGCCTTCCCGCGGCACGCGTGTTGCTGGGCGCGCGACAGCGCCCGACCGCGCACGACGGATCATCGCTGCATATCGGCTCCGCCCTGCCGCGCTTGCTCCGGCGCCGGAAATCCCCCACAGCAGCCTCCCCTTCTATCGGAACGCTGTCATGCTTGCTGGAATTCCCGTCGGCGACCTCGTCTTCCTCGCCATCTCGCTGGTCGCGGCGGGGGCGATCACCGGGCTGCTCGCGGGCGTCTTCGGCGTCGGCGGCGGCGCCGTCATCGTGCCGATCCTTTACGAGGTCTTCCGCGTGATCGGCGTGCCCGAGGATGTCCGCATGCCGCTCTGCGTCGGCACCTCGCTGGCGGTGATCATCCCGACCTCGATCCGCTCCTTCAACGCCCATCGCGCCAAGGGCATGGTCGACATGTCGATCCTGAAGATCTGGGCGGTTCCCGTTGTTCTCGGCGTTATCGCCGGCAGCTACATCGCCCGGTTCGCGCCCGCCGACCTGTTCAAGATCATCTTCGTCATCGTCGCAATCTTCAGCGCGCTGCGGCTTCTCTTCGCGTCGGACCGCTGGCAGCTCGGCACCGAGATGCCGGGCAAGGTCCTGATGACGATCTATGGCGGCGTCATCGGCGTGCTCTCGGCGCTGATGGGCATTGGCGGCGGACAGCTCTCCAGCCTGTTCATGACCTTCTATGGTCGCCCGATCCACCAGGCGGTCGCGACCTCCTCGGGGCTCGGCGTGCTGATCTCGATCCCCGGCGCGCTCGGCTTCATCTATGCCGGCTGGCCCAAGCTGGACGTGCTGCCGCCGCTCTCGCTCGGCTATGTCTCGCTGATCGGCTTCATCCTGTTCATCCCGACCTCGATCTGGACGGCGCCGATCGGCGCGCGTCTCGCCCACCGGCTCTCGAAGCGCAAGCTCGAGGTCGTCTTCGGCCTGTTCCTGCTGCTTGTCGCGGCCCGCTTCATCTGGTCGCTGGTGGTCTGACAGACCACGCGCCGACGCCGCGCCTCAGGTCTTGCGGGGCGTCTGCCCCGCCAGCCGCGCCATGATCGCGAGGCGCTCCGCCTCGCTCAGGTGGCTCCAGCGCCCGATCTCGTCGAGCGAGCGGCCGCAGCCGAGGCAGAGCCGCGTCGCCGGGTCGAGCTGGCAGAGCTTGATGCAGGGCGAGGAGATGCCGGTCACGACAGGCCAGTCCCCAGCATCAGCGCGAAGCCGAGATAGAGCACGATCTCGTCGAGCTGCTGCGTCGCTCCCGCGATATCGCCGGTCTGGCCGCCGATCAGCCGCCGGCAAAGGCGCCTGACGAGAAGCGCATCGAGGGCGATCAGCGCGAGCCCGAGCCCGAGCCCCGCGAGTGGCAGTCGAAACGGCAGCGCGAGCCCGCCCGCGAGCAAGAGGCCAAGGGCGGAGGCCAGCCAGGCGGTCTGCAGGCTCGGCCGCCCGACCGACGCCGAGGCACCCACCGGGCGGGCCGGCGCCATCCCGGCCAGCAGATGCAGGCCCGACAGGCGCGACAGCACGGCCGCCGCCATGAGGGCACCGCTCGCTGCCAGAGGCCCGGCCCGGTCGAGGATCAGCGCCAGCGCGAAGACGCGCAGCAGCAGCGCCAGTCCCATCGCCAGGGCGCCATAGCTGCCGAGCCGGCTGTCCTTCATGATCTCGAGCCGGCGCTCCGGCGTGCGCCCGCCGAAGAGCCCGTCTGCGCTGTCGGCGAGCCCGTCCTCATGGAGGGCGCCCGTCGTCAGGGCCAGCGTCGCGATGGCGAGCGTGGCCGAGAGCAGCCCGCCGAGCCCCGCGGCTCCGGCTCCAGCCAGCACGAATGCCGCCGGCAGGGCGATGATCAGCGCCGCGAAGGGCAGGGCGCGCGGCACGGTGCGGAAATCGGGCGCGGCATGGGGATCGGCCTCGCCAGGCAGGGCCGGCACCGGCAGGCGCGAATAGAAGCGGATGCAGATCGCGGTGGCCACGGCCCAGCCCGGCCAGGCCGGCTCGGCATTCGCCGGCGGCACGGGTGCGGCCTGCGGCGCCGCCTCATCCCTGTCCTCGATTGTCTTCATCCCCTGCAGCCTATAGCAGCAGCGACGATGGCGGGGCCATCGCCGAAGCCTCGCCGCCCGTCCTTAGCCACAGAGTCCGCCATGGCCGTTTCTGGATTGCCCTTCGACGACATCCGCGAGCTGATCGCGGCGATGCCCGGCCCCGACATGGCGGCCGCCAACCTGGTGCGCGCCCGCGACAAAGAGCTGACCAAGCCCGCCGGCAGCCTCGGCCGCATGGAGGAGATCGCCGAATGGCTCGCCGCCTGGCAGGGCAAAGGCAAGCCCTCGGTCGACCGTCCCCTGGTCTGCGTCTTCGCGGGCAATCACGGCGTCGTGGCGCAGGGTGTCTCGGCCTTTCCGCAGGCCGTGACCCGCCAGATGCTGGAGAATTTCGCGGCCGGCGGCGCGGCGATCAACCAGATTTGCGCCGCCTTCGATCTCGGCTTCAAGGTCTTCGACCTCGCCCTCGATTTGTCGACGGGGGATTTCACGCAAACCGACGCGCTCGACGAGCGCGCCTGCGTCGCCACCATGGCCTTCGGCATGGAGGCGCTGGTCGGCGGCACGGATCTGCTCTGCCTCGGCGAGATGGGCATCGGCAACACCACCTCGGCCGCCGCGATCTATGCCGCGCTCTATGGCGGCGATGCCGCCTTCTGGTGCGGCCGCGGCACCGGGCTCGACGATGACGGGCTGAAGCGGAAGATCGCCGCCGTCGAGGCCGGCATCGCGCTCCACCGTCCCCATCTCAAGGACCCGCTCGAGGTCTTGCGCCGTCTGGGCGGGCGCGAGGTCGCGGCGATCTGCGGCGCCATCATCGCCGCCCGCTCGCAGCGCATTCCCGTGATCCTCGACGGTTATGTGGTGACGGCCGCCGCCGCCATCCTACACGCGATCGAGCCCTCCGCGATCGACCACTGCATCGCCGGCCATCTCTCGGCCGAGGGCGCCCATGCGCAGGTGCTGGCGACGCTCGGCAAGGCGCCGCTGCTGGCGCTCGACATGCGCCTCGGCGAAGGCTCGGGCGCCGCTCTCGCCGCCAGCCTCGTCAAGGCGGCGGCCGCGATCCACAACGGCATGGCGACCTTCGCGCAGGCTGGCGTGGCGGGGAAGGATCAGGCCTCGTAGCTCGTCCTCAGCCCCGCCCGCTCGGCATGGCGCTCCTGCGCCAGTTCGACCAGCCGCGTCAGAAGGGCGGGGTAGGGCATGCCCGAGGCTTCCATCATCTTCGGATACATGCTGATCGCGGTGAAGCCCGGCAGCGTGTTGATCTCGTTGAAGTAGAAGGCCCCGCTCTGGCGGTCGAGGAAGAAGTCGACGCGCGCCAGCCCGCTGCAGTCGAGCGCCACGAAGGCGTCGATGGCGAGCTGCCGCACGCGCGCCATCTGCGCCGCGTCGAGCCGGGCGGGCAGGTCGACGCTGGCGCCGTCCTGATCGATGTATTTCGCCTCGTAGGAGTAGAACTCGTGCTGCGGGCCGGCATTGAGCTCGCTGGCGACGCTCGCCACCGGCGGTTCGCCGTCGAGGACGGCCACCTCGATCTCGCGGGCGTCGATGCCCTGCTCGATGAGGACCTTGAGGTCGTATTCGAAGGCGTCCGCCAGCGCGGCGTCGAGATCCTCCCAGCGCTTCACTTTGTGAACGCCGACGCTCGAGCCCATGTTGCAGGGCTTGACGAAGACCGGCAGCGTCAGCCCGGCGCGGGCGGCTTCGGTCGCGGCGACGGGGGCCCGGCGATAGTCGCGGCGCGCGACCGCAAAATAGGGCGCGACGGGCAGGCCCGCCAGCGCCGCGAGCCGCTTGGCGATGTCCTTGTGCATCGAGACCGCCGAGCCGAGCACGCCCGAGCCGACATAAGCGGCGCCCGCGAGTTCGAGCAGCCCCTGCAGCGAGCCGTCCTCGCAGAGCGGGCCATGGATCACCGGGAACACGACGTCCACGGGCGCGATCGCAGCGGCATCGGCGTCGCTGGGCAGGATCGCGGTTCGTCCATCCGCCTGGGGCTCGAAGCGAACCGACGGTGACTCGGCCGGGATCGGCAGGCTCTCCGTGTTGGCGGCCTCGATCCGGCGCAGATCATGACACTGCCAGCGGCCATTCTTGTCGATGCTCACAGGCACCGGCTCGAAGCGCTCACGGTCGAGATAGCGCAGCACGGACGCCGCCGACTTCAGCGAGACCTCGTGCTCGCCCGATTTCCCGCCATAGAGCACGGCGACACGCGTTTTCCGGGTCATGATCGAACAGTCCGAGGGCAGGGGGAGGCTGGGAGGGCAGGTCGGCGGTAGAAAGATGGCGGCGGAAGCTGTGGCACGATTCGGGCAGGAATCACGCGGCGCGCGTTTCGGGTTCGGGCAGGGCGGCCAACGTGTCCATGACGCGCACCGGCGGCAGCGTGACCGTCACCTCCGTTCCGGCGCGCGGCTTGGACTTCAGGCTGAAGCCGCCGCCATGAAGATCGATGAGGCCCTTGACGATCGGGAGGCCGAGGCCCGAGCCCTGTTCGGCCGTCTTGATCGCCAGCGAACCGCGCCCGAAGGTCTGCAGGACGACCGGGATCTCGTCCTCGGGAATGCCGGGGCCGGTATCGGCGATCGAGACATACTGCCCGCCATTCGCCGTCCAGCCGACCTTGATGGTGATCTCGCCGCCCGGCGGCGTGAACTTGATCGCATTCGAGAGGATGTTGAGGACGACCTGTCGGATTGCCCGCTCATCGGCCCAGACCTTGGGCAGGTCGGGCTCGACCGCCTCCCTGATCGTCTGGCTCTTCGCCTTGGCGCGCAGGTTGAGCATGTGCCGGCAGTCCTCCGTGATGTCGGCGAGCGACAGCGCCTCCTCATGCAGCTCGTATTTGCCGGCCTCGATGCGCGACAGGTCGAGGATTTCGTTGATCAGCTCGAGCAGGTGCTGCCCCGAGCCATGGATGTCGCCGGAATATTCCTTGTAGGCGGCGTTGGCGTGCTCGCCGAACACCTCGTTCTTCATCACCTCGGAGAAGCCGAGGATGGCGTTGAGCGGCGTGCGCAGTTCGTGGCTCATCGTCGCCAGGAAGCGCGACTTGGCGAGATTGGCCTCTTCCGCCTTGCGCCGAGCCTCGTCGGAATTGGCGTTCGCGGTCTCGAGTTCCGCGATCAGCGCGTCCTTCTCGGCCCGGAAGGCGATGGTCGAGACCGAGCTGGCATAGAGGCGATTGGCGAGGAAGACGAAGAACAGCTGCGCGGCGGCGGCCATGACCGCGGTCGTCAGGCTGTCCATGTCGGTGCGCCCCCAGAAGAAGGCGGCGATGCCGATCATGATCGGGACGATGCCCGCATAAACCGCCATGGGGATCGAGGCCGCCAGCATCACGGTGAGCGCGCTCACGATCAGCAGCGTCGTCGTCACGAAGACCTTGGCGCCGGGCGCATCCACCTGCGCGAAGATCACCACCATCAGCGCCCAGGTGATGCCCTGCAGCCCTTCGGCAACGGCGAAGGCCCGCCGCCAGCGCCGGATGGCGACCCCGCTGGCCGGTTCCGCCAGGAAGCGCCGGCTCATCACGACGACGAGCATGGTCGACAGCAGCACCGCACCGACCCAGGGCGTGACCTTGTAGACCGGAACCCACAGGCAGGCGGCGGCGGCGATCGCGAGAGCCAGGACCAGCGTGCCGACCGAGCCGTTCATCCGATACTCGGCGAAGACACGCAGCAATTCGTTGTCGAAAGCCCGCTCCAGCCCTGTGGACGAGGTCAGCCGCTCGCGCACGGACTTGACCTCGCGGGTGACGAGCTTGCGGCGTGCGACGGCCGTCGGGTCCGGCCCGCGCCCGCGCTGCACCTGTTCAGCCGTCACTTCCGCCATGGTCGAGAAACGCGACATCCTCTGCCGGGGCACGGGGTGCGCGCCGGGTCTGCCATCATGGTCGGCAAATCGTTAAGCTCGACTTGATGGCGCGCTTCGGATTCCCCCGCTGGAAGGATGGCCCCCTCGGCTGGCGGCGGGTCGGCCGTCCGGTCGACCTCGTCGTGGCGCTGGGCCTGCTCGGCCTGCTCGCCATCGCGGGTGCCGTGCTGCAGTACCGTCTCGGCCCGGCGCGCTCGCTGGTCGGGATCGCCCGCGCGATCGACGGCGATTCCCTGCGCCTGGCCGGCGAGGAGTTGCGGCTGCAGGGCCTGGATGCCCCCGAATTCCGCCAGACCTGCACCGATCCCGGCGGGCGCACGGTGGAGTGCGGTCGCGCGTCGCGCCGCGCGCTCGAGGCCCTTCTGGCGCGCGGTCTCGTCACCTGCGAGATCGGCAAGATCGATCGCTACGGCCGGGGGCTGGCGCAATGCCGGCAGGGCGAGACCGACATCAACGCCACCCTGGTGCGCGAGGGTCATGCCGTCGCCTATGGCGGCTATCGCAGCGAGGAGGCGCAGGCCCAGGCGGCGGGGCGCGGCCTCTGGGCGTTGCGGTTCGAGCGGCCGGAGACCTGGCGGCGGATGCACCCGCACTGAAGGCCGCCACAGAACCATCACGAAACGGCTGGAAAGGAATTGACCGCTCCGCCCCCGTCATGGTCGGGTCGCGCGGCGACGGGGAGAGGATCTCGATGAAGCTTTACGATGGCGGGCGGGCTCCCAATCCGCGCAGGGTGCGGATTTTCTTCGCCGAGAAGGGCGTGCCGCTGCCCGAACTCGTGCCGGTCGACATCGGCAAGCGCGAGCACAAGAGCGAGGCCTTCACGAAGCTCAACCCCGCGCAGCGCCTGCCGGTGCTGGTGCTGGACGACGGGACGGCCCTGGCCGAGACCATCGCGATCTGCCGCTATGTCGAGAGCCTGCACCCGCTGCCGCCGCTCTTCGGCCGCGATGCGCGCGAGCAGGCCCTGGTCGAGATGTGGAACCGGCGCATCGAGCTCGGTCTCTTCGCCGCCGTCGCGGCGGTGTTTCGCCACTCCCACCCCTCGATGGCGGAGCTCGAGACGCAGGTGCCCGAATGGGCCGAGGCCAATCGCGAGCAGATCGACGATCACCTCTGGCTGCTCGAACTTCAGCTCGCCGGCAGCCGCTTGGTCTGCGGCGAGGAGCTCACGGTCGCCGACATCACGGCCGGCATCGCGATTGACTTCATGAAGCCCTCGCGCATTCCGCTGCCGGAGGATTTCGTCCAGATCCGGCGCTGGCATGCCGAGTTGACCGCGCGACCGAGCTGGAAGGCCTGATGCGGACCGGCCTCCTCCTGCTGGCGGCGCTGGCCGCGCTGATCGGGCCGGCGCGGGCGGCCGAGCGTCTCGACGGCGGTGCGATCCGGCGCGCCTTCGAGGGCAACACCGTCAGCGGCCGCTACACCAATGGCGGCTTCTTCACCGAGTATCACGACCCGGACGGCCGCGCGCTCGGGCACAATGGCTGGCAGCCGAACCGCGACGCTTGCTGGACCACACGCGCCGACCAGGTCTGCTATTACTATGGCCCGCAGAGCGAGCGCACGGTGCATTGCTTCACCGTGGAGCTGAACCGCGACCTCTACATCCTGCGCAATGCCGGCAATCGCCAGATCAATGCGCTGGCCTCGGTCGAGCCGGGCAATCCGCGCAAGCACAGTGACCATGGCGAGGCCTGGTATTGCGACGGGCTGATCTCGAAGGCGCCGGAGATCCCGATGACGCGACGGCGCGTCGCTTCGCGGTGATGCAGGCTCGGATCGCCCTGTCGGTCCTCATCGTGCTCATGGGGGCGGGCGGCGCCGCGCGCGCCGCGGAGCGCCTCGACGGCGAGGCGATCCGCAAGGCCTTCGAAGGCAACACCGTCGCCGGCCGCTATGCCGGCACCAACCGCCCCTTCAGCGAACATCACCATCCCGACGGCCGCGCCACGGGCCATAACCGCGGCGTGCCCAACACCGACGCCTGCTGGACCACCACCGCCGATTCCGTCTGCTACTATTATGGCCCGCGCGAGACGCGGCGGACCTATTGCTTCACGGTCGAGCGCAGCGAGCGGCTCTACATCCTGCGCCGGCAGCCGGGTGGCGAGATCAATGCCATGGGAACCGTCGCGGCGGGCGATACCGAAGGAGCCAGCGCCGGCGCGCCCGCCTGGAGCTGCGACGGGTTGATCTCCGCGGCGCCGCCTTCCGCACGCCTCGCCCGCCGATGACGACGCAGGACGGGCTGAACACCCTTCTGCGCGAGCTGCGGGCCTGCCGGGTTTGCCGGGATGCACCGTTGCGCGGTCCGCCGCTTCCCCATGAGCCACGTCCGGTCGTCCAGGCCTCGGCCACGGCCCGGCTCTGCGTCGCTGGGCAGGCGCCGGGGACACGGGTCCATGCCAGCGGACGGCCCTTCACCGATCCGTCCGGCGTGCGGCTTCGGCAATGGCTCGGCCTCGACGAGGCTCGCTTCTACGACGCGTCGCGGGTGGCGATCGTGCCGATGGGCCATTGTTTCCCTGGGCTTGACGCGAAGGGCAGCGACCTGCCGCCGCGAGCCGAATGCGCGCCGCTCTGGCGAGACCGCGTCTTCGCTGCGCTGCCTGCGGTCGAACTCGTGCTGGCCATCGGGCAGTACGCCCAGGCCTGGCATCTCGGCCCCGCGCGCGGCGGGACCCTCTCGCAGACGGTGGCGCAATGGCGGACGATCCTCGATCGGCCGCTGACGCCTCGCATCATCCCGCTGCCGCATCCCTCTTGGCGCAACAATGGCTGGCTGCGGAAGCATCCTTGGTTCGAGCAGGAGCTTTTGCCCGTGCTCCGCCGCGAAGTCGCTCGGCTGGTGGCATGAGCGCAGGCGCGTCACGCCGAACCGGTCAGCGGTAATTGTAGCTGCCCGAGTCGAGCCCGCGATCGAGCTGCCCGCGCATCCGCAGCACGCCGCGCACCGGCCCGAGCGTCGACTCGCCACGTCCTTCGAGCTGGACCAGCGCGCCGGTCGAGGTGCCGAAGCCGCTGCGCGAACTCTTGCCCATCTCGACCCGCACCGACCCGCCGACGCGGACGCAGGAGGTCGACCCCTCGACGCGCACGAAGCCGGGCCCGTATTCGGGGCAGGAGCGCGTGCCGCCGACATCGGCCGGGACCGGCTTCACGCGCTGCTTCGCAGGGCCGCGGCCGGGCAGGGGCTCGCCGATCGACTGGGCCGGAGCCGCCGCCGCGGTCAGCAGAAGGGCGAGGGCCGTGGCGGTTACGCGGATCATGAGCTCGGTCCGAGAAGGGAATCTTCCGTAGGCTCGCCGCACAAGAAGGCGGCGCTGTGGCGCCAGCATAGGGCGGGCCCCCGAATCGGAAAACCCCGGCCTCGCGACCGGGGTGTGGGGTCAGTTGGGCCGCGGAGCGGCCGGTCGCTCCTTGTCAGAGCTGATTGGCCGCGCGCGCGCGGATCAGGAAGTTGTCGTAGGTATATTCGGCGATCTGGAACCAGAGATACTCATCGTTCCGGAAGGCCGACATGGCGTCGTAGACCTTCTTGAAGTCCGGGTTCTTCGCCGAGGTCTCGGCATAGACTTCCTTCGACGCCTTCAGGCAGGCCTCGAGGATCTCCTGCGAGAACGGCCGCAGCTGGGCTCCGGCGCCGACGAGACGCTTGAGCGCGCCAGGATTGCGGGCGTCGTACTTGGCCTGCATATCGACATTCGCCAGCGCCGCTGCGGTGGTGAGCACGGATT
Organism: Methylobacterium sp. CCH7-A2; assembly: GCF_001557075.1. Taxonomy (NCBI): domain Bacteria; kingdom Pseudomonadati; phylum Pseudomonadota; class Alphaproteobacteria; order Hyphomicrobiales; family Methylobacteriaceae; genus Methylobacterium; species Methylobacterium sp. CCH7-A2. The sequence goes on along the minus strand of NZ_LSKN01000105.1, from coordinate 17,577 downwards.
TGTAGAGCTTCGGCAGCGCGTCCCATTTGGCCGTATTCAGGAAGAAGTGCAGCGAAGCGCCGCCCTCCCACCAGCCGGGGTAATAGTAGAACGGCGCGACCTTGTTGAAGCCGAGCTTCTCGTCATCCGCGGGGCCCACCCATTCAGCCGCGTCGATGGTGCCCTTTTCGAGCGCCGGATAGATGTCCCCGCCGGCGATCTGCTGCGGCACGACGCCGAGCTTGGACAAGACCTGCCCGGCGAAGCCGCCAATGCGCATCTTCACGCCCTGCAGGTCGGCGACCGTCTTGATCTCCTTGCGGAACCAGCCACCCATCTGGCAGCCGGTATTGCCGCCGGGAAGGGCATAGATGTTGTATTTCTTGTAGAATTCGTTCAGCAGCTCGTTGCCGCCGCCATGGTAGAACCAGGCGTTCTGCTGGCGCGCATTCAGCCCGAAGGGCACGGCCGTGCCGAAGGCGAAGGTCGGATCCTTGCCGACATAGTAGTACGATGCGGTGTGGCACATCTCGACGGTGCCGTTGGTCACCGCGTCGGCCGCCTGAAGGCCGGGCACGATCTCGCCGGCGGCGAAGACCTGGATCTGGAACTTTCCGTCCGTCGCTTCCGACACCGCCTTGGCCAGCACTTCGGACGCGCCGTAAATCGTATCGAGCGATTTGGGGAAGGAGGAGGTGACGCGCCAGCGGACCTCCGGCGTCGCCTGCGCGATGGCCGGGCTGGCGATCACACCCGCGGCAGCCCCTGTGCCCGCTACCTTCAGAAATTGACGACGCTTCATTCCTGTCTCCTCCCCTGGAGCCTTGTGTGCCCGTTGGCCGAGCATCACGATTTCGCCAGCAAAGCAGGTCTGAGCGTGAGCGCAAGCAAAAAATGCATGCAAAGCATGCGTTCTTCGCATGAATTCCGTTAGGGAAGGCCGGAGCCCTGCGCGAGGCGCGGCTGTGCCGTTCCCTAAACGCAGAAAGCCCGGCCGAAGCCGGGCTTTCCCGTGGATGAGGGCGCTGCCCTCCGCAGCGCGAGATCAGCGAGCGCGCGAGCGGACCTGGAAGACGTCGAAGCTGAGCTCCGCCACCTGCCACCAGAGGTACTGGTCGCCACGGAAGGCAGCCATGGCGTCGATCGCCTTCTTGAACTCGGGGTTCTTGGCCGAGATCTCGCTGTAAAGCTCGTTCGAGGCCTTGAGGCAGGCCTCCAGGATTTCCTGCGAGAAGGGGCGCAGCTGCGTGCCGGCGCCGACGAGGCGCTTCAGCGCGGCCGGGTTCTGCATGTCGTAGCGGGCCGCCATCTGGGTGTTGGCATAGGTGCAGGCGGCGGTGAGCGCGGCCTGATAGGCCTTCGGCAGCGCGTTCCACTTTTCCAGGTTGACGAAGGCGTGGACGGTCGGGCCACCCTCCCAGAAGCCGGGATAGTAGTAGAACGGCGCGACCTTGGAGAAGCCGAGCTTCTCGTCGTCATAGGGGCCGACCCACTCGGCGCCGTCGATGGTGCCTTTTTCCAGCGCCGGATAGATGTCGCCGCCGCCGATCTGCTGCGGCACGACGCCGAGCTTGGCGAGCACCTGGCCGGCGATGCCGCCGATGCGCATCTTCAGGCCCTGCAGGTCCGCCGGCGTCTTGATTTCCTTGCGGAACCAGCCGCCCATCTGGGCGCCGGTGTTGCCGCAGGGCAGGCCGTAGATGTTGAACTTCTTGTAGAACTCGTTGAACAGGTCGTTGCCGCCGCCCTGGAAGAGCCAGGCGTTCTGGCCGCGCGCATTCAGGCCGAACGGCACCGAGGCCGCCACTGCGAAGGTCGGGTCCTTGCCGACATAGTAGTAGGAGACGGTGTGGCACATCTCGACCGTGCCGTTGGTAACGGCGTCGGCAGCCTGCAGCGCCGGAACGATTTCGCCGGCCGCGAAGACCTGGATCTGGAACTTCCCGTCGGTCAGCTCGGAGACCATCTTCGCCATGACCTCGGCGCCGCCATAGATCGTGTCCAGCGACTTCGGGAAGGAGGATGCCAGACGCCACTTCACCTCGGGATTCGCCTGCGCGACGGCGGGGGAGGCGATCGCCGCGGCGGCGGCGCCTGCGGTGGCGGTCTGGATGAACTGACGGCGCTTCATGTGGGGACATCTCCTCGGAGTGTTGTGGCGGTGGGAGGCGGTTCGGCCGCGCTCGCCAAGCATTGAGACTTGCTCAGCTTTCTAGAGGAAGCCTCTGCCCTTCGCGAGCGTTTTCGGGCAAGTCGCATTCAACTTTCGACTAGGTTGAGCGCCCTCTTGGCCAGGCGTTGCCGTAGGTGGTTAATGCAGCCGATGCTGGACACCGAACGCCTGCGCCTGCGCCCACCCCAGGCCGATGATCTCGACGCGCTTCACGCGTGGCGCAGCGATCCTGCTGTGGTGCGCTTCGTCGGAGGGCGCACGCTCGATCGCGAGGAAGCGTGGCAGCGTCTCCTGCGCATCGCCGGACACTGGTCGCTGTTCGGGCACGGCCTGTTCATGGTCGAGGAGAAGGCGAGCGGTGCCGTCATCGGAGAGGTCGGCTTGTTCTACGGCCGCCGGGACCTTGGGCCGGATTTCGACGCGGCGCCCGAGATCGGCTGGATTCTCGCCGCCGCGGCCCATGGCAGGGGCTATGCGAGCGAGGCGGCGCGGGCAGCGCAAGGCTGGTTCGCCGCGACGCAGGGCGACCGGCGTTGCGTCTGCATGATCGATCCTGCGCATGAAGCCTCCTTCCGGGTCGCCTCCAAGCTCGGATACAAGAGCTATCGATCGACGGATTATCACGGCAGTTCCGTGACGCTGCTCGAACGTCTGCCGGCCTGAGAGGCCGCAAGGAGTGAGAATGGACCAAGAGAAGCTCGCGCGGCTGCGGCAGCGCTATGCGGACGCCAGCGGCGCCGAAATCCACGATCCCCACTTCGCCAGGGTCGCCGCCGGCCAGTTCCAGGGTGACAAGCGGAAATGGCCGTTCTCGGACGTCGCGACCTTTCTCGGCGCGCCCTATCGCCCCGATGCGCTGTCCGCTCCGGCCCTTGGAGGGCTCGATGTCGCGATCATCGGTCTGCCGATGGATCTCGGCGTCACCAACCGCGCCGGTACGCGGCTCGGGCCCCGTGCCGTGCGGGCCATCGAGCGCATCGGCCCGATGGACCATGTCATGGGCACCGCGCCGCTGACCATGCTCAAGGCGGCCGATATCGGCGATGTGCCCTTCCGCTCGCGCTATTCGCTGGAGAGCTGCCACGAGGACATCGAGGCGACGTTCCGCACCATCGTCGAGGCCGGCGTCTCGCCGCTCGCCGTCGGCGGCGACCACTCGATCACCTATTCGATCCTGAAGGCGGTCGGCGCGAAGCGGCCGGTCGGCATGGTCCATATCGACGCCCATTGCGATACGTCCGGCCCCTATGAAGGCTCGAAGTTCCACCATGGCGGCCCGTTCCGTCAGGCGGTGCTCGATGGCGTGCTGGATCCGGAGCGCGTCATCCAGATCGGCATCCGCGGCGGCGCCGAATATCTCTGGGAGTTCTCCTATGAGAGCGGCATGACCGTGATCCATGCCGACGAGATGGACGGGCTCGGCCTCGACGCCGTGATCGCCAAGGCGCTTGCCGTCATCGGTGACGGGCCGACCTATGTCTCCTTCGACGTCGATTCCCTCGATCCCGCCTTCGCGCCGGGCACCGGCACGCCCGAGGTCGGCGGACTGACCCCGCGCGAGGCGCTCGCCATCCTGCGCGGGCTGAAGGGCGCCGACATCGTCGCCGCCGACGTGGTCGAGATCGCCCCGCAATATGACGCGACCTCGAACACCGCCCATTGCGCGGCGCAGGTGCTCTTCACCGAACTCTGCCTGATCGCCGAGGCGCGGGCGCTGGGGAAGGGGCGGCCTTAAGGGGCGTGATCACCCCTTCCGCGCCAGCCAGATGATGTGCCGCGCGCCGGACTTGCCGCGATGGGCCCGCACCATCACCTCCTCGACCGCGAAGCCGGCATGGCGCAGCCTTCCGGTGAAACGCCGGTCGGGGCCCTGCGACCAGACGGCGAGGATGCCGCCCGGGCGCAGCGCCGCCTTGGCGAGGCCGAGCCCGCCATCCTCGTAGAGCCGATCGTTGGCGGCGACCGTCAGCGCCTCCGGCCCATTGTCGACATCGAGCAGGATCGCGTCGTAACGCCCGGCGCCATCGGCGATGACGCGGCCGACATCCTGAACGGCAATGCTGACGCGGGGATCGTCGAGGCAGCCGGCGAAGAGCTCCGCCATCGGCCCTCTTGCCCAGTCGACCACGGCGGGGATCAGCTCCGACACGGTGATCTCGGCCGCCTCCTGGAAACTCGCCAGCGCGGCGCGCAGCGTGAAGCCCAGGCCGAGTCCGCCGATCAAGATGCGGGGCTTGGTGTGTCCCGCCAGCCTTGCCGCGACCAGCGTGGCGAGTGCCTCCTCCGAGCCGCTGAGACGGCTGTTCATGAGTTCGATCGTGCCGAGCATGATCGAGAACTCGGCGCCGCGGCGCTTCAGCCGCAATTCTCGCCCCTTGGCGCCGGGCAGGGTGGCCGTGTCCAGCTGGGTCCAGGGGATCAAGGGCGCGTCTCACAGTCTCAGGGCTCCCGAAGGGGAGGGCGAGGCGGTGGTAGGCAACCCCGGCATCGCCGTCCAGAGCGGACTTCTCCGGGAGGGTGACGATCCGCATGCCGCATAATTCGGCGCGCGGGCTCACAAAAGCCGCTCGCGCCCCCTTGCGGGCCGGCGGCGCCATCGCCCAATCTGTGGGCAGAGCCGGCAACGGGTCCGGGAACGCCCGGCCGGCCGAACCCACTGGGAGGTACCATGAAAGGTTTCGCACGAGTCATCGCCGCCGCCCTGCTGACGGCCGTCGGGGCCAGCGGCGCCCTGGCGCAGGCCAAGGAGTGGAAGGAGGTTCGGATCGGCACCGAGGGCGCCTATCCGCCATTCAACAATCTCAACGCCAAGAAGGAGCTCGAGGGCTTTGAGATCGACTACGGCAACCTGCTCTGCGAGCGGATGAAGGTGAAGTGCACCTGGGTCGTGCAGGACTGGGACGGCATCATCCCGGCGCTGCTCTCGAACAAATACGACATCATCATCGCCGGCATGAACGCCACCGACGAGCGCAAGAAGCGCGTCGATTTCACCGCCGTCTACACCAAGACGCCGATCTGGATCATCGGTCCGAAGACCACGACCTCGACCGATGTCTCGCCCGCCGCCCTGAAGGGCAAGGCGATCGGCGTCCAGGGCTCGACCGTCCATTCGAACTATGTCGAGAAGGTCTACAAGGATTCGACCGCGCGGCCCTATCCGACTCAGGAGGAGGCGAACCTCGACCTGCTCAGCGGCCGCCTCGACTACATCATCGCCGATTCGCTCTCGCTCGAGGATTTCCTCAACGGCAAGGGCAAGGACTGCTGCAAGAAGATCGGCGAGATCACCCGCGATCCCACCATCCACGGCCCCGGCGTCGGCGGCGCCGTCCGCAAGGAGGACACCGCACTCAAGGCGATGTTCGACAAGGCCATCGCCGAGACCATAGCCGACGGCTCGCACAAGAAGATCGCCGACAAGTACTTCAAGATTCCGATCCTCTGATCGGCTCGCCCTTCGCGGCCGGCGCGGCTTCCCGCGCCGGCTTGAGCCTCCCCGGCCCGGCACCCCTCATCGATGTTCGACAAGTTCGCGCTCCTCGGTTTCGGCGAAGGCGGCTGGGGGCTCGCTCTGCTCCAGGGCGCCGGCATCACCATCTCGATCGCGCTGGCGACGCTGCCCTTCGGGCTGGCCCTCGGCCTAATCGTCGCGCTCGGCGCCCGCTCGCAGCGCACGCTGCCGCGCATGCTGGCAACGGCCTACACCACCGTCTTCCGCGGCGTGCCGGAGCTGCTGACGCTCTACATCATCTATTTCGGCATCCAGGTGCTCCTCCAGGAGGCCTGGCGGCGCCTCGGTCTGCCGGGCTCCTTCTCGATGCCGCCCTTCGTCGCCGGCATGGTCGCGCTCGGCGTGGTGCTCTCGGCCTTCTCCAGCGAGGTCTGGGTCGGCGCGCTCAATTCGATTCCGAAGGGCCAGCGTGAGGCCGCCGCAGCGCTCGGCCTGACAAAGGGCCAGGCCTTCCGCCTCGTCGTGTTCCCGCAGCTGATCCGCGTCGCGCTGCCGGGGCTGGGCAACAACTGGATGGTACTGCTGAAGGAGACCTCTCTGGTCTCGGTCATCACCCTGCCGGACATCATGTTCATCACCACCCGCGCCAATGTCGCGACCAAGGAGCCCTTCCTCTTCTTCGGCGCGGCGATGGCGATCTACCTGTTCTTCTCGATGATTTCGGCCTGGGGCATCGGCCGCATGGAAGCGCGCGCCAACCGCGGCATCGCCGCCTTCGGAGGCGCGACGCGATGACCTGGTGCGAGTATCCGGGCTTTCTCGTCGGCAGCGAGGTCCTGCAGAACTATGGCTGCCGGATGGCGACCGGCCTTGGATTGACGCTCCAGCTCGTCGCGATCTCGGTGTCGCTCGGCTTCCTGCTCGCGATTGGGCTCGCGGTCGCGCGGCTCTACGGGCCGCGCTGGGCGCAGGCCCTGATCAACGGCTACACCACCTTCTTCCGTGGCACGCCGCTGCTCTGCCAGCTCTTCCTGGTCTATTACGGCCTTGGCCAGTTCCGACTGTTCTGGACCGATCTCGGCCTGTGGTGGTTCTTCCGCGAGCCCTTCTACTGCGCGCTCCTGACCTTCGTGATCAACACCGCGGCCTATCAGGCGGAGATCCTGCGCGGCGCCATCCAGTCGATCCCGCGCGGCCAGTTCGAGGGGGCGCTGGCGCTGGGCCTTCACCGCTGGTCGAGCCTGCGCCACGTCATCCTGCCGCAGGCGATGATCCTGGCCCTGCGCCCGCTTGGCAACGAGCTGATCGTGATGATCAAGTCGAGCGCGCTCGCCTCGCTGGTGACGCTCTACGACCTGATGGGCGCGACGCGGCTCGCCTTCTCGCGCTCCTTCGATCTCTCGATCTATCTCTACGCCGCGCTGCTCTATCTGCTGCTGGTCGAGATCGTCCGGCGTGTCTGGGACCGGCTGGAGATGCGCCTGACGCGACATATGGCGCTGCGCTGAGGCAACCGCGCCTCATGATCAGGCCGGCAGCGTCAGCACCATCGCCCCCTGGGCGGTCGCCACCAGCGTGTGCTCGTATTGCACGGTCGGTGCGCGCGGCTCGCCATAGAGCGTCCAGGGATCCTCGCCGTTCTCGGCCCAGTTCGCGCCCAGCGAGAGGAAGGGCTCGATGGTGAAGACCTGGCCCTTCTGCATCAAGCGACGCTCGGACCGGTCTGGCCAGGTCGCGACCTCTTTGGGCTCCTCATGCAGCGAGCGCCCGACGCCATGGCTCGCGAGATTGCGCACCAGCGTATAGCCGTTCTTTTCCGCGAAGCGGCCGATCGCGTTCCCGATGCCGGAGAGCGGCTTGCCGGCGCCGACCTGCCCGATCCCGACCCAGAGCGCGCGCCGCCCGTCCCGGCAGAGCCGTTCGGTCTTGCGGGCGACCGGCGGGACGGCGAAGGAGGCGCCGGTATCCGAGTAAAAGCCGGCCTTCTCGGCCGAGACGTCGATGTTGACGAGGTCGCCGGCCTCGATCCGCCGCGCGCCCGGAATGCCATGCGCAATCTCGTCATTGACGCTGATGCAGGTGGCGCCCGGAAAATCGTAGTCCAGCTCCGGCGCCGAGCGCGCGCCCTCCCGCTCCAGCAGGCTGCGTCCGATGAGGTCCAGCTCGGCGGTCGTCATGCCGGGTTCGATCGCCTTGCCCATGGCCGCGAGCGTCTGCGCGACGATGCGGCCGATGTCCTGCAGGCTCTTGAGGTCGTCGTCGTTCGAGATCGTCATCGCCGCTGCTGCCTAGCCCCATCCGGAGTCTGCCACAACCGGCCCGGCGTCATCGCCCATATGCGCCGCACGGTCCCGCGCCTTTCCAGAGCGGCGGCCACAGGCTAAAGCGCTGTGGCGAAAATCAGAACAGTCAGGCGGAGCGAAACATGGCCAAAGTCGCGTTCATCGGTCTCGGCGTCATGGGCTTTCCCATGGCGGGTCACCTCAAGGCCAAGGGCCATGAGGTCACCGTCTACAACCGCAACCCGACGAAGGCGCAAGGCTGGGTGTCGCAGCATGCCGGCATTTCGGCGCCGACGCCCGCCGATGCGGCGAGGGGCCAGGAGATCGTCTTCGCCTGCGTCGGCAACGATGACGATCTGCGCTCGGTGACACTGGGCGAGCAGGGCGCCTTCGCCGGCATGGAAAAGGGCGCGATCTTCGTCGACCACACCACGGCCTCGGCCAATGTCGCGCGCGAACTCGCCGAAGCGGCGAAGGCGGGCGGCTTCGGCTTCGTCGACGCGCCGGTCTCGGGCGGCCAAGCGGGTGCCGAGAACGGCGTGCTGACCGTGATGTGCGGCGGCGAGCCCGAAGCTTATGCCCGCGCCGAGCCGGTGATCGGGTCTTACGCCCGGATGTGCAAGCTGATGGGCCCGGCCGGCTCCGGCCAACTCACCAAGATGGTCAACCAGATCTGCATCGCCGGTCTCGTTCAGGCTCTCTCGGAAGGCGTCCATTTCGCCAAGCGCGCCGGTCTCGACGTCGAGGCCATGCTGGAGGTGATTTCGAAGGGCGCCGCCGGCTCCTGGCAGATGGAGAACCGCGGCAAGACCATGAATGCCGGCAAGTTCGATTTCGGCTTCGCCGTCGACTGGATGCGCAAGGATCTCGGCATCGTGCTCGAGGAAGCGCGCCGCAACGGGGCGCAGCTCCCCGTCACCGCCCTGGTCGACCAGTTCTACGCCGAGGTCCAGAAGCTAGGCGGCCGCCGCTGGGACACCTCGAGCCTGATCGCCCGCCTCGAGGAGTGAGCGTCGGACGGTCGCGGCGCGGCGTCAGCCGCGCGCCGCGCGCCGGCCGAGATGGATCGCGATCATGCCGATGATGGTCAAGAGCCACATCAGCACGACGAGCGAAGGCGGCCAGATCGTCACCACGAGGCTGATCGCCACCGTCATCAGCGCGCTGAAGCCGAGTTGCAGCGCGCCCATCAGACCCGCCGCCGAGCCGGCGTGGTCGGGCCGTGCGGAGAGCGCCTCGGCCGTCGAGCCGGGGATCGTCATGCCGTTGCCGATCGCGTTCACGGCTAGCGGCAGGAACAGCATGATCGGCGACCAGTCGGCCCGTAGCGACAGCGGAACCGCCACCGTCATCGCGACGGAGGAGATGACCAGCCCGAGATGGACCATGCGCGGCGCGCCGATCCGCACGACGAGCCGTGCCATCATGAAGTTGCCGACCATGTAGCCCGCGGCGTTGAGGATGAAGTAGGCGCCATAGGTGTCGCTGCCGCGCCCCATCGTCTCGACGACGATATAGGGTGCCGCCGCGATGAAGGCGAAGAAGGCCGCCGAGCTGGTCGAGACAGCGATCACGTTGAGCACGAAGACCCGGTTGGCAATCAGCGTCGGGAAGGCCCGGAAGACGCCGAGCAGCGGCGTGCGGAGCCCCAGATTGGGCGCGGTTTCGGGCAGTTTGAACAGGGTGAGAAGCAGCACGATCACGCCGCTGACGGTCATGAACCACAGGATCATCCGCCAGCCGAAGGCAGTCTCGATCTGCCCTCCGAGCCAGGGGGCGATCATCGGCGCGACGACCATGACCATCGTCACGGTGGCGATCTGGCTGGCGGCCTCGTCCCGGTTGGCCGTGTCGCGGATGATCGCGCGCGAGAGCGCGAAGACGGATCCGGAGCCGGCTCCTTCCAGGATGCGCGCCAGCAGCAGCATCTCGATCGACGGTGCGAGCGCCCCCAACACCGAGCCGGCGATGAAGAGCGCAATGCCGGCATTGACGCAGGGCCGCCGGCCGAAGCGGTCGGAGAGAGGGCCGCTGACGAGCTGGGTCAGCGCGACGGCGACCAGAAAGAAGGTCAGCGCGAGCTGGATCGTCGCGTAGCTCGAGCCGAAATGCCGCGACAGCGCCGGAGCCGCCGGAGCGAGCAAGTTGAGCGCGATCGGTTGCAGCGCCGACATCGCGACCAGCACGGTGAGCGTGGGCTTCAGGGCTGTGGCGCTCATGTCGGCGGCGTGCTCGGCAGCTTGAGCTGCGACTGCGGCACCACGCGCTGCCGGTGCATGGTGTAGAGCCCGCTCGCCACGATCATCGCGATGCCAAGCCCCGCCAGCGCATCGGGCACATGGCCCCAGACGACATAGCCCATGATCACGGCGAGGATCACGACCGAGTAGCGGTAGCCGGAGACCACGCCGACATCGGTGTTGCGATAGGCGCTGATGATGCAGATGCTGCCCGCCGCCATCAGCGCCGCCGCGGCGGCGACATAGCCGGTCTCGCGTCGCCAGACCGGCTGCCAGACCTCGAACAGCCCATAGCCGCAGGCCACGAGCCCGACGATCGCCGTCGTCATCAGCGCGATCACGGTGGAGGGAATTTCGTTGCCGATCCGGCGTGTCAGCAGGTCCCGTGCGGCGGCGAGGCTGGCGCTGATCAGCGCGACCAGCGCGGCGGCGTTGAAGGAATCCGTCGCCGGCCGCAGCACGACCAGCACACCGCAGAACCCGAGAAAGACGGCCAAAGTCCGGCGCCAGCCCACCCGCTCGATCCGCAGCACCACCGCCAGCACGACGATGATGATCGGCGACGCGAGCAGGATCGCGGTCACGTCCGCCAGCGGCATCTCGGCCAGCGCCCAGATGAAGGTCAATGTCACCCCGGCGTCGATCAGCCCGCGCAGCAGCACGATCGGCCGGAAGGCCAGACGCAGCTTCGCCCCCTCCTTGAACAGGATGACGAGGGCGAGCGCGCTCAGCAGCGCAAAGCCGGTGCGTAGCGTGATCGCCTGGCCGGCCGGATAGACCTCGCGCGCGAGCTTCATCAGCGCGTCGTTGCAGACGAACAGCGCCATGGCGGCCAGCATGGCGATGATGCCGCGTCGGTTCTGCTCGGGGCTGGCCACGCGGCTCGCTTCTTTCGTCAGGCCGCGAAGCGCGCCAGCGAGAAGGGCGCGAGGTCGAAGCGCGACCGGCCGCTGTCGGAGAGATCGGCGAGGATCTCGCCGATCGCGCTGGCGAATTTGAAGCCATGGCCGGAGCAGCAGGAGGCGAAGACCGCCTGCGGCACGCCCGGCACGCTGTCGATGATGAAATCCTCGTCCGGCGTCACGCTGTAGAGGCAGCCCTTCAGCGTCAGCGGCTCGCCCGCCGCATCCGGCAGGTAGCGGGCGAGGCAGGCGCGGATCAGCTCGACCTGCCGCGGACTCGGGGTGCGGTCGTCCTCGCGCGGATCCATCGGCTCGCGCCCGAAATGCGGCCCGCCCAGCTTGAAGCCGGGATGTTCGTAGAGCGGGAACCCGTAGAAATTGCCTTCCTCGACGGTCAGGATGAAGACCGGGAAGACGCCCTCGCGATAAAGCTCCGGCTTGCGCGTGGTGAACCAGCCGATCGCCTGGCGCACCGTCGTCACCGTCCGGGCCAGCGCCGGCACCGCATCGGTGATCCAGCCGCCCGAGGTGATGACGAGCCTGCCGGCGCTGTAGGTGCCGCGCGCCGTCCGCACCGTCACGCCGCCATCGGCGGTGGGCGACCAGTCGAGCATCGGCTCGTTGGTGCGGATCTCGGCACCGCGCGACTGGGCGAGGCCGACATGGGCGAAGATCGCCTTCTCGGAGGCGACGAAGCCGCCACCGGGCTGCCACAGCCCGATATGGCCGGAGGGGAGCGAAAAGCCGGGGAAGCGCCGCGCGATCTCCTGGCCGTCGAGCTGCTCGTGCTCGAGCCCATGGTCGAGGCAGGATTGCAGCGAGGATTCGACCTGGCCGGAGCCGGCCGGCGCGAGATCGAGCGAACCGGTGACGTGAAGAAGCTTCAGCCCTGCCTGTTCGCCCGTCTTCTGCCAGAGCTCATGCGCGCGCTGGACGATCGGCACATATTTCGAGCCCTCGAAATAGGCGAGCCGGATGATCCGCGTCAGCCCATGCGAGGAGCCCATGCCGTGGCCGAGATCGAAGCGCTCCAGCCCCAGCACGCGCAGGCCCCGCTGCGCCAGATGCCAGCAGGCGGCCGAGCCCATCGCCCCGACGCCTGCGACGATCACGTCATAGCTGTTGCTGGTCATCGTAAGGTCTCGGCAGGTCTTGCGGGGCGGGAAAGAGGCAGCGGGTCAGCAGTGGGAACCGTGCTGCGACGCTTAACCCGCCCGGCCGCAACGGTCCATGCTCACCCGCGCAGGGCGGCCCCTCGCGCATCATGGTGAGCCTTTCTTAACGATGTCGGACCATAAAGACGCATGGCTTGAAGGGACTGGGTGAGGTGATGCACCGAGCGGTTCGACGCTGGCTGAGCGGTCGAAGCCGGACGGACGCCGACGACCCTGCTCCGGCCGGGGCGGCGCCGTCTGCGGCCGGCCCCGCACCCGCCGCTGCGGCCACCGACACCATCGATCGCGAAGCCGTGGCCGTCCTCGAACAGGATGTCGTCGCGGCGATGCGCCGCCTCGCCGACGATCTCGGCGAGGCCGAACATTACTCCGCCGAATCCGAGACGCGCTCCAGCATCATCCACGAACGCGTGCTCGGCATGCGCGAGGCCACGGCGACGGCGAGCGCGAATTCGGCTGCGCTGGTGACGGCGTCGCGCCAGGTCTCGGATGCCGCCGGACAAATCGGCACCTCGATGAACCGTGCCCGCGACCGGCTCGACGCCGCCGCCACCCGGGCGGGCGAGGCGACGGAGATGATGACCGGCCTCGCCAGCGCGACGGCCGAGATCCGCGGCATCGTCGATTCCATCGCCGAGATCGCCCGGCAGACCAATCTGCTCGCGCTCAACGCCTCGATCGAGGCGGCGCGGGCGGGCGAGGCCGGCCGTGGCTTCGGCGTCGTCGCGCAGGAGGTCAAGGTCCTCTCGGTCGAGGTACGGGAGGCCGTCGAGACCATCCGCAACCGCGTCGACCGCCTCACCCAGGCGGCGCATGGATCGGCGGCCATCGTCACCGATGCGCTGCAGATGGTCAGGGACGTCAACCCGGTCATCGCGGCCATCGGCAACGCGTCGCAGGAGCAGGCGTCCGCGACCGCCGAACTCTCGCGCAATGCCGACGAGACCGCCCGCTTCATCGAGACGGTGGTGCAGCGCGTCGAGGAGATCGACCGCGTCGCGCTCGCGGCCGCGACCGAAAGCGCCAATGCCCGCCGGGCCACCGCCAAGGGCGCGAGCCAGGCCGGCGGGATGCTGCGGCGTTTCATTCCGACGCTTCGGCATTCCTCCTTCGCGGACCGGCGCGTCCATGATCGCTTCCCGGTCGAGCATACCGTCAAGGCGCGGCTGGGGCCCGACGACTTCACCAGCCGCACCATCGATCTCGGCCGCGGCGGCGTCCTGATCGCGCGGCCGGATGGGCGCAACCTCGTCCCGGGGCTGCGCGGCACCATCGAGATCGCCGACCTGCCGCCGATGTCCTGCCGCATGGCCGCCGCCAGCGATCTCGGCCTCCACATGGCCTTCGACCGCCAGCTCAGCGAACAGACGGAGCTCGAGGACCTGATCGGGTCGATCGAGAGCGGGTACCGCCCGCTCATCGACCGCGCCCAGAGCTTTGCCGCCGAGGTCGTGGCCTGTTTCGCCGAGGCACTCGCCAGCAAGCAGCTCACCGAGGCCGACCTGTTCGACGTCGATTATGTCGCGCTGCCCGACACGGACCCGCAGCAACATCGCAACCGGGCGCTGTCGGTGCTCGAAGCGATCCTGCCTCCGCTGCTGGCGCGCACGGTGGCGCGCGACCCGCGGCTGCTGTTTACGGTGGCGATCGACCGCAACGGTTACATTCCGGTGCATAATGCCGCCTATGCGCTGCCGCAGCGGCCGGGCGACCCGGTCTGGAACGCCGCTCACTCCCGCAACCGGCGCATCTTCGACGACCGCGCCGGCATCGCCGCGGCGCGCTCGGTGCGCCCCTTCCTCGTCCAGTCCTATCTGCGCGACATGGGCGGCGGGGTGACGGAGATGGTGCGCGAGGTCGATGCGCCCGTGCGCATCAACGGCCGCCACTGGGGGGGCGTGCGCATGGCCTATCGCATGGAGGCCGCCGGGCTCTAGAGGCGTTCCCACACGAAGGGGATGCCGGAGCCGCGCAGCGCCTGCTGCCACAGGGAGCTGGCTTGTTCCAGCCGCTGAGGCTCGTAGACGCCCTGGACCTGATGGACCTGCAACTGCCAGCTGCGGGCATCGGAATCCTGCCAGACCTTGCCGACGAGGCGCTTCAGCCGCTCGGGATCGCGTGCGCCCGGCGCGGAGCCGAAGAATGTGAACTGGCTCGAGTTCTGCAGCATGTCCGAGACCAGCACGAGCGACTTGTCACCCTCGCGGACGCGTGTCTCCGGTCGCGAGGCCACGTCGCCCACCGCCTCGACGATCGGCGAGAGATTGCCCTTGGCCGGCTGCGTCAGCACGGACAGCGCCTCGTCGAGCGGGCGGCCGAATTTCTCGACCCAGCGCAGATAGTCCCGTCGCGGATTGCCGATCAGCTCGCTCGCCGTCCGCCCGGGATTGCACAGGGACAGAAGCGGCGGGAAGCCGGGCTCGAAGACATCGTTGAAGACATAGATCGAGAGCATCCGGTCGGCCGGCAGCGTCTCGCCGATCTGTTTCACCAGCCGTTTCAGCCGTCCCGCCTGCACCTCGCTCCAGGGATCGCTCTTGTCGACCAGGACCAGCGTGTGCCCGACGGCGCCCGTCTTCAGGCACAGGCTGTCCGGGTCCCGCGGCGGGCCCTTCAGCAGCGAGGGCGCGGCGAAGAAGCCGACCAGCGCCACGCCGGCAAGGATGGAGGCGACGATCGCCCAGCTTTCGCTCTTCATCGGCCGTTCGTCTTCTTTCGTCTCTCGGGCCGCTTGCCCCGCCTGACGGGCTGTCTAGCCGGGCGGCGCGGCAGCGTCACCAGCTTGGGGATCATGGGACCTGTGGATCAGCGCGGGGCGGCGGCGAATTCGTCCCGGATCTGGCGGCGGGCCGCCTCGTCCTGTTCGAAGGCGTCACGCCCGGCCTCGGCGGCCCTTGCCTTCAGCCGCTCGATCTCGCCGGCCAGGTCGAGCCCCCGCACCAGAGCGAGCTGCTCGCGCAGCTTGGCTTCCACCAGCGCCGGCATCGAGGCGAGCTGGCGCTCGAAATCGTCGATCGCGGCCCGCAGCGCCGCATACTCGGCGAGCGCCACCGGCTGATCGATCTCGGCGACGTTCAGGTTCTGCGAGAAATAGGCCGGCGGCATGTCGGTCCGCACCCGCAGATTGGCCTCGCGATACTGCATCAGCGCCGCGTCCTTGGCCGAGCGGAGCTGGGCGAGCCGGGCACCATAGAGGTCGCGCGCTTCGTCGGCCGCGGCCTTCACCGATTGCAGCCGGGTGCTTTCGCGGGCGCAGTCCTCCTTGAAGCCGTCGATGCGTGAGCGCACCGTCTCCAGCTCGGGCAGGAGTTCGGCATCGAGCCGGCGCCGCTCCTCCTCCACGGCGCTCCAGCGCTGGCGCCAGCGCTGATAGGCGGCCCCATGGCCGGGATAGGTCCCGAAGGCGGAATAGCCCTTCACAGCGGCCGCGAAGGCGACCAGGCAGCCGATGATGACGAGAGCAGCCGATTTCAGCTCGGTAATGGCGAAGGGATTGGCCATCAGCCGCGGCAGGACCTGCAGGGATCGCACATCGGGCGTCGCGATCAGCATCTCGCGATAATGCCCCACCGCGAGGTTGAACATTACGATCAGGATGATGAGGGCGACATAGGCCGGCAGCGCCCAGAGCAGATGCGATGGGCGCACATGCTGGCAGTAGCGCGCCGGCCCGAGCCCGGTCAGGAAGCCCAGCGCGATGTTGAGCGCCGAAATGATGACGGCCGTCGCCGCCCCGCCGACGAGACCGAACTCGCTCGCTTCCGCGAAGAAATTGCCGTTGAGCAGGCTTTCCAGCGTCAGCGGCACGATCAGGAACAGCAGGATGAACTGCCATTTGTCGACCTTCGGATCGGCGGATCGCTTGTGCGTGTAGTTGAAAAACTCGTATTCGCGCTTCGCTTTCAGCGCGTCATAGACACGCTGCTCCAGCTCCCCGCCATGACGGTTGAGCAGCGCCCGCATCGCGGCCTCGATCGAGCGGATGCGACCCTCATAGCGCTCCTGCGTGAACTGCTCGCGCCGCGCGGCGATCTCGGCCTGCAGGCCGTTCAGCGTCGCCGCCGCCTCCTGCCGGATCGTGGTAAAGAGCTCGACGACGCGGGCCAGCAGCGTCAGCTCCGTCTGCGAGGGTGAGGCGGAGCTGGCCGGGGGCTGGTTGTCCAGCGCATCGCGGGCGCCGTGATGGCCGGCCTGCACCACCTCGGCGAGGTGATGGGCGGTGATCGGCGGAATCGCGCTCATCGCGCCACGATCAGACGCCATGGGCGGCTCGCATCAGGAAGCGCCGCGCCTCGACGACATCGACATGGAAGTCGCGGAAGCGCCGCCAACCGGGATTGCGGTAGCGCCGCTCGAACCAGACGGTGAGAGCGAGCAGCACGGCCGTGAAGCCGAAGGTCACTGCGGCGTCGCTCCCGAGCGCATCGCCGGCGTTCAGCCGCAGCAGCGTCGCGGCCACGGCCAGAAGCGTCGCCAGCGCGAGAAGGGCGGCGATCCGGTGGCGGCCGAGATCGCGCGCGAGCTGCAGGCTCAGGCCGAGACCGGCGGTCGCGGTCAAGGCCGCGAGTTCCAGAACGAGCAGGAAGGCGAGGGCAGCCGCGAGGCCGGCTCCGATTCCGGTGGGGGAGGCCGGCGCAAGCGTCAGATGGACGGTCCGGGCGGTCGCGACGGCGAGAAAGAGACAGCCGCAGACCAGCAGCGCGACCAGCGCCGACGGGAGCTTGAGGTCCGGCCAGAGGCGCCACGCGATGATGACGAGCCGCGCGATCTGCGTCTCGAGCACGAAATGCCAGACGGATCGCCCGGCGGAACGCAGCCGGGACCACAGGCTCCTGATCATCGAACGCTCGCAACCTCCGCCACCGCGCCAAGGTCGGGGCTTTGCCGCGACGCGTCAAGGCGCCGCAACGTCAGGCCAAAGCTGCGTTGCGCCGGGTTCGCAAGCCGGACGACCGCCCTCAACCGCCGGTGACGCTCATATGGCGCCCGACCGCGGGCTTGGCACGGCGGCGGTCGATGACGAAGTCGTGCCCCTTGGGCTTGCGGGCGATCGCCTCTTCCATCGCCCTGTGCAGCAGCGCGTCGTCGGCGGAGGCGCGCAGCGGCGCGCGCAGATCGGCGGCGTCCTCCTGGCCGAGGCACATATAAAGCGTGCCCGTGCAGGTCAGCCGCACGCGGTTGCAGCTTTCGCAGAAATTATGCGTCATCGGCGTGATGAAGCCGATCAGCCCGCCGGTTTCCTGCACGCGGACATAGCGGGCCGGCCCGCCGGTCCGGTAGGGATCCTCGACGAGGTTGTAGCGGTCCATCAGCCGCGCCCGCACCACCGAGAGCGGCAGGAACTGGTCGATGCGGCCCGGCTCGATCTCGCC
>NZ_LSKN01000104.1:0-2262 GCF_001557075.1 Methylobacterium sp. CCH7-A2 | reverse complement strand
GCAGTCGCAACCGTCTTGGATTTGCGGTCCAGCTTTGCCTTCTGCGCTATCCGGGGTTTGGCCTACGCGCCGGCGATGCGGTGCCCGACGCGCTCCTGACCTACCTTGCTCATCAGCTCGGGCTCTCGGCGGCAGCCTTTCGCGATTATAGCCGTCGCACCCAGACCCGGCTCGATCACGCGGGCGAACTCTTCGGCTATCTCGGCTTGCGCCCCTTCATCCGTGCCGATGTGCCGCTCGCTCTCGATCTCGCCGCCGCAGCCGCGTGGTCGACCGACAAGGGCGAACCGATCGCTCACGGGATTGTCGAAGGTCTGCGTTCCGCCAAAATCATCCTTCCCGCCCCCGACACGATCGAACGAGCCGGATTGGCCGGGCGGGCTCGCGCTCGACGGAAAGCCGCGGAAGCTCTCGTTGCTCCATTGGCGCCCGAGCAACTCGGCCGCCTCGATGCTCTGCTGGTCAACGATGCCGCGCTGAACTCGACCCGGTTTGCCTGGCTGCGCGACATCCCGGAGTCGCCCTCGACGACGAACATCAACGACCTTCTGGATCGCTTGGCCTTCGTGCGCGGCATCGGCATCTCCGCCGATGACGTCATGTCCGCGGTTCACGAGCACCGCTTCCGGCAGTTCGTGCGCGAAGGCGCGGTGGCGCCGGCGTTCCTGCTCTCCGACTACTCCGCAAACCGACGCCGGGCGACCCTCATTGCGAGCCTGATCGACCTCGAGATGCGACTGGCGGATGCCGCGATCGACATGTTCGACAAGCTCGTCGGATCCCTCTTCAGCCGCGCCCGGCGCGGTCAGGAACGGCGCTACCAGGCAACGACCCGTGACGTCGGCCAGCTCATGCGCCTGTTTGGCCGCACGATCGCGGCGTTGTCGGAAGCGCGCGAGGGCGATACCGACGCTCTCGCCGTGATCGACGAGACGGTCGGCTGGCATCGGCTCCTCGCCGCCAAGCCCCAGATCGATGCGCTGGCCGAACTGGCCGACGAAGACATGCTGGCGGCCGCGACCGAACGTTACGGCACGATCCGCCGTTTCGCGCCGGCGTTCCTCGAGGCGTTCGCTTTCCGCGCCGCTGGAGGCGGAGCTTCCCTCCTGCGGGCGGTCGAGATTTTGCGCGAGCTCAACCGGCGTGGCCGGCGCGATGTGCCGGACGATGCGCCGCTGCCGTTCAAAAACAGGCAATGGAAGCGGCTCGTGCGCCAGGGTAACGGCCGGATCGACCGCCGGCTCTATGAGACCGCCGTGCTCTCGACGCTGCGCGACCGGCTGCGGGCAGGCGACGTCTGGATCGAGTGCTCGCGGAACTATCGGCGCTTCGACGCTTATCTGCTCTCGAAGCGGGCAGCGGTCGAAATCGCCACCGGATTACCGATCGGTGTTGCCGCGGACGCCTACATTGCAAGTCGCGCCCGCGTTTTGGATTGGCGATTGAAGCGCTTCTCTGCGCTGCTGCGGCAGGACAAGCTGGAAGGCGTGTCGATGGTGCGCGGCAAGCTGAAGGTGAAGCCGCTGCCGCCGGCGACGCCACCCGAGGCCGACATGCTCGACCGCAAGCTCGACGCGCTCTTGCCACGCGTGCGCATCACCGATCTGCTGCGCGAGGTTGCGGCTCGGACGGGGTTCCTGTCGGCTTTCCGCGATCTGCGCAGCGGCAAGATCCACGACAACCCGAACGCCGTGCTCGCCACTGTCCTGGCCGACGGCACCAATCTTGGCCTCGAGCGCATGGCGAACGCCAGCCAAGGCGTCAGCTACGCCCAGCTCGCCTGGACCCACAACTGGTATCTTTCGGAAGAAAACTATCGCGCCGCGCTCGCCATGATCGTCGATGCTCATCACCGGCTGCCATTCGCGCGTCACTGGGGCGACGGCACGGCCTCTTCCTCCGACGGGCAGTTCTTCCGGGCTGGCCGCGAGCGCGCGGGCGCGGCCGAAGTGAACGCCAAGTATGGCGGCGAGCCGGGGGTGAAGATCTACACCCACCTCTCCGACCACTTCGCTTCGTTCCATTCCCGCGTCATCTCGGCGACGGCCGGCGAAGCGCCCTATGTCTTGGACGGCCTGCTGCTGCATGGCAGCGCATTGGCCCCGCAAGTGCATTACACCGACACCGGCGGCGCGACGGACCACGTCTTCGCGCTGTGCCACCTGCTCGGTTTGCGGTTCGTGCCGCGGCTTCGTGATCTCGCCGATCGCCGGCTCGGCACGATCGAGCCGGCTTCAGGATACAAGGGCCTGGAAGCTCTGA